>NZ_JAYGIG010000149.1:0-23945 GCF_034932105.1 Leptothoe sp. PORK10 BA2
CGAATCGACGCTTAAACTTTGAATTGCTAAGGGTTTGGGTGGCTTCGTAGTTCATCTGCCTAGGTGTAAAGCAATGAACCAAAACCTAAAAATCTACCATAGAAACTATTATGCAAGAGGTCTAGTATTCCCTTGACCTTACTTGCTCCTGAGCGGCCACAATTCCGTTTGGGTAATCTGATAAAAGGTTCCAAATCACGAGAATTGATATATGAAAAAATTAGGCTCTATACGGATTGCAGGGAGGTCTGAATCCAAAAATGATTGAAACCTTGGCAATACATGGCTTTTAGCCTGGAATGTGTGAAACGGTTGAAATGCTATTTGGGTAAGGCTTAGACGCTATTGCCTTAGTCCACCTCCCTGAAACAGCTTTTGAGCCAAGGATTAATATATAGAATTAACATCAAGAGTCTTCGCTCAATTACTTTGAGGTATTCCAGCATGATTTCTTCCCCATATACTGCAATTACAAAAGTCACCATGCGTTGCCATACCCTCTGCCACACCTTTGGATAGAGGGGTAGCTGTGCCTCCTTAGACCTAGCAAGGTTGTATAAGTCATACGTAAGTTGGAAATCTGACTTTATGAGCTCATCTGATCAAGAACTCGCTAGTTCTGGCTGTAATCCTAAGGAATCATCGTCTGGGTTGCCTTTGAGATTGGTTTTAATTGTGCCATTTTTACTGCAAATTATTGCTGCGGTTGGCACTACCAGCTACTTATCAATTCGAAACGGGCAAAATGCAGTGAACGGTGTAGCGAATCAGCTACGTGAGGAAGTAGCCACACGGGTTGAAGGATATCTCACTGATTTCATGGCTAAGCCCATTGAAATCAATCAGATGAATGCTCAGATGATCGGGTTAGATAAGGTAGATATTGATGACCTTAGTCAACTGTCATGGCATTTTTGGAACCAAAGTCGGAGCCTGGGAGAAGAAGTGCCACTGTATATTTACTTTGGCAATGTTGCAGGTGGAATGGTGGGCTCAGGTATCTATGCACTTGATGAACAACCTGTGATTGAATACACCCCGGAACTCAAATCGGGTGATTTGTATAGTTACGTCGCAGACTCCGTTGGAAATGCAACCGCTGAACCAAGCTACGAAACAGGAGCCATCATTGCAGAGGACTATGATGCCAGAACTCGGCCCTGGTACCCTAAGGCTGTTGCAGCCCAGCAAGCCGTATGGACAGAAATATATGCATTCCCTGAGGGATATTTAGGGACCACCACCAGTCAGCCAGTTTACAATGCGGCCCGTGAGTTACAAGGGGTAGTGGCCGTTGATTTCTCATTGCTAGGCATTGATAACTTTTTGAAACAAATTCAGGTTGGCAAAACCGGGCAAGTCTTTGTGATTGAGCGTGACGGTTCTCTGATCGGTGGTTCCATTGGGTCTGCATCCATAGTTGTGCCAGGGGAAGAAGATCCTCAACGGCTCAAAGCAATTGAGAGTGACAATCCGCTCATAAATTACACTGCACAGGCCCTACAAAAACAGTTTTCTAACCTACAAGATATCCGCAGCAAACAACAAATTGAGTTTGATATTGACGGCAAGCGTCAGTTTGTCAGTGTGATTCCGCTAGATAACAGAACAGGCCTAGACTGGCTTGTGGTCGTCGCTGTGCCTGAATCAGACTTTATGGCCCAAATCGATGCGAATACACGTCGGACTATTCAGCTCTCTATCCTGGCTCTGTTGGTCAGTGCAACCCTTGGCATTTTGACATCGCAGTGGATCGCTAAGCCAGTATTACGTTTGGCACAAGCCTCTAAGGACGTTGCGGCAGGGGATCTCAAGCAATATGGGCAGAATGGGGCGATCTCAGAACTCAATACGTTGACCCAATCTTTTAACCAGATGGTGAATCAGCTGAAAACCGCTTTTGATCACCTAGAACAGCGTATTCAGGAGCGCACAGCTGAACTTGTCATTGCCAAGGAGCAAGCTGATAGTGCGAACCAGGCTAAAAGTGACTTTCTAGCCAATATGAGTCATGAACTTCGAACACCGCTGAATGGAATTTTGGGCTATGCCCAAATCATGGGCCGGTCTAAATCATTACCTGCGAAAGAACAGAATGGTGTCAACGTTATCTATCAGTGCGGGACCCATCTGCTAACAGTGATTAATGATATTTTAGATCTTGCTAAAATTGAAGCGGGCAAATTGGAACTTGTGCCGACTGCGTCGCACTTGCCCTCTCTGTTGCAAAGTGTGGTGGAAATTTGCAAAATCAAAGCCGAGCAGAAGGGGATTGCATTTATCTATCAGCCGAGTTCTCGTTTACCAGAGGGGGTTAAAGTCGACGAGAAGCGTCTGCGGCAGGTGCTCATTAATCTACTAGGTAATGCGATCAAATTTACCGATAGTGGCTCGGTCACCCTACGGGTGGATGTGCTGGAGATTTTGGAGCATCAAGTGTCTCTCCTATTTCAGATAATCGATACGGGCGTGGGGATTCCGGCTGAAAACCTGACTCAACTATTTCAGGCATTTGAGCAGGTGGGTGCGCTTAATAAGCAAGCAGAAGGAACGGGTCTTGGCCTCGCCATTAGTCAGCAGATTGTTCAGTTGATGGGAGATAGGATCAAAGTGAAGAGTCGGCTGGGTGAAGGTAGCAAATTTTTCTTCTCAGCAAATCTTCCCCTAGCTGCCGATTGGGCAGAGCAACAAGGAATGCTTACAGGGAGTGAGCGAATTATTGGATATACGATCACCGGCGAGGTCCCTTCAGAAGAGAAGCGTTATAAGATTTTGGTTGTGGATGACCGTTGGGAAAATCGAGCGGTGCTGCGAAATTTACTAGAACCGATTGGCTTTACGATCATTGAAGCGGAGAACGGTCAAGCAGGGTTAAAAGAACTTCGGTCTGGACAGATTGACTTGGTCATTACTGATTTGGTGATGCCGGTGATGAATGGGTTTGAGTTTTTGCAGTGCATTCGTGCAGCAGACGATCTCAACCAGACCACCGTGATTGTTTCCTCAGCTTCAGTTTCTCCAGCAGACCAGAAGAAGGCTTTAGATAAAGGCGGTGAAGCTTTTCTGGCAAAACCTGTGGATGTAAGAGAGCTTTTCCAAGTTTTAGCCACTCACCTAAATTTGGCGTGGATTTATAAAGCTTTAGCAGATAAATCAGCCGAAGCATCACCGTCGACTGCAATGGTTTTACCTGAAGCTAAGACGCTAAAAACTTTACTAGATATGGCCTCGCAAGCAAACCTCAGAGCCCTCAGAGAAGAGCTAGAAGCATTAGTCGCGAGCGATAGTGTATACGTCCCTTTTACGGAGTCTATAATGCCATTAGTTAAGCAATTTAAGTCTGAGGAAATCGAGGAATTGCTCCAACAGTATTTAGCAGAGGGACCTATCCATGCCGGAAAATGCTAAGATCTTGGTAGTAGATGATATCCCATCGAATTTAGAAGTCATCCTTGAATCCTTAGCGGATGAAGGCTACATAGTGGCCACGGCAATCAGTGGTGAGCGGGCGCTAAAACGATTAGAACACTATGTCCCAGATTTAATTTTACTCGATATTCAAATGCCGGACATCGATGGATTTGAAACCTGTCGTCAAATTAAAGCTAATCCCAGTACCTCAAGTATTCCGGTCATTTTCATTACCGCGTTTTCAGATCATGAGAGCATTGTAAAGGGATTTTCTTTGGGGGCTGCTGACTATATCAGTAAGCCTTTTCGAAAACCTGAACTCTTAGCTCGAGTCCGGACTCATCTACAAGTGACGCGTTTGACCCAGCATTTAGAAACCCAGGTAACTGAGCGCACCGCTAAATTGCAGGCGGCTTTAGACGAATTGCAACAGTCGAGGCTACAGTTGATTCAGAGTGAAAAAATGTCTGCCTTAGGCAATCTAGTAGCGGGCATTGCCCACGAAATTAATAACCCCATTGGATTTCTCAATGGCAGCATCGATAATGCTCAAGGTTATTTGCAAGACCTTATGGGGCATCTAGAACTCTATCAAAAACAGTATCCCCAGCCTGGGGAAGTGATAGAGGAGAGTGCAAAAGAAATTGATCTGAACTACGTTTGTGAAGACTTTCCGAAACTGCTGAGTTCAATGAACAGCGCGATGGAACGGATCGTGTCGATCAGCACTAGTCTGCGCACATTTTCCCGGGCTGACAAGGAGCATAAAGTCAGGGCTAATTTGCATGAAGGGCTAGATAGTACCCTGTTACTGCTGAAATATCGGCTCAAAGCCGATGAGCATCGCCCTACGATTGATGTGGTCAAAGACTATGGTGAATTACCTGATATTGCCTGCTTCCCAGGGCAGCTCAATCAGGTGTTTATGAATCTCTTGGCCAATGCCATAGATGTCTTTGATGAAGCAGCTAAGTACTCGTCTTTTGCTGAGTTAGAGGATAAGCCTCAAATAATTACGGTGCAAACCAGCCTGTGCGCTAAACAAAATGCGGTGCACATTCGGATTAGAGATAATGGCAAAGGCATGACAGAAGAGGTCAAGGCAAGAATTTTTGACCATTTGTTTACGACTAAAGATGTGGGTACGGGAACGGGGCTGGGCCTTGCGATCGCACGCAAAATCATCGTGGAAAAGCATGGCGGCAGCTTGACCGTACAGTCTGAGGTGGGACAGGGCACTGAGTTCTGTATCGGACTACCGTTCTAAAAAAGAGATGCACAAGTAGAGTTGCCTAACTCGCTCGAGCAGCTTTTGGGGGCATACCCGTCAGTTTGGGCCTAGCTATGGGCGCTCATCCATGGTGTGCACGATGGCGTGAACGGTGGGCGCAAAGCTATAGGTTAGACCGCTACTTTCGTCGGAAAGGCCTCTTGCACCGCTGGATGAACAATGTTGCCATTAGCCACATTCAGCCCATGGGCCAGGGCAGGATCTTTGATCAACGCATCTTGGCCCAGTTCGGCCAGCTTCATGACATAGGGTAGGGTACTGTTATTCAAGGCCTGGGTAGCCGTCCAAGGGGTGGCCCCTGGCATGTTGGGCACCCCAAAATGAACCACCCCCGATTCAACATAGGTCGGCTGGGTGTGGGAGGTGGGTCGCAGGGTCTCAATGCAGCCCCCTTGATCCACCGCAACGTCAATGATCACCGACCCAGGACGCATTTTTGCGACGAGGGCTTTGTTTACCAGGGTGGGCGCTTTACGACCCGGTATCAACACTGCACCAATCAGTAAATCAGCGTCGGGAACAACTCGTTCAATTTGGGCCGATGTACTGCAGAGCAGTTCAACCCGGGAACCAAACAGGGTCTCTAGATAGGAGAGCCGGTCAATGTTGATGTCTAGAATCTGGACCTGAGCCCCCATGCCCACGGCAATGCGGGCGGCTTCTGTGCCGACAATACCGCCACCAAGAATGACCACCCGCCCCGGTTGCACGCCGGGAATACCGCCCAGCAGAACACCGCGACCGCCCTGCTGCTTTTCTAGATAGCGCGCCCCAAACTGCACGGCCAACCGTCCGGCAATGATACTCATGGGGGTGAGGAGGGGGAGTTTGCCGTCGGCGGTCATGACGGTTTCATATGCGATCGCACACACACCACTGGCCACCAAAGCCTCTGTCAGCGTAGGCTCTGCCGCTAAATGTAGATAGGTGAATAGCAGTAAATCATCGCGGAAGTAACCATACTCCGAGGGCTGAGGTTCCTTGACCTTGACCACCATAGCTTGGGACCATGGGACCGCCGGATTCGCCACCAATGTTGCCCCCGCAGCGGCATAGTCAGCATCGGTAAACCCAGCCCCATGGCCAGCATTCTCCTCAACGATCACTTGATGTCCCCTTTGGCATAGTGCGGTCACCGCTGCAGGCGTTAGACCCACTCGAAATTCTTGATCCTTGATTTCCTTGGGCAGTCCAATTCTCATGACAAGTTAACCTCCTAATAGGTTAGAAATACGCTCTAAATATGCTTTATTTCTGTTGTTTCAATGTTTTTTGAGCTCAGGCGGGGGTGTGGGGAAAACCACCTGCTCTCAGTTAATATTGACAGTCTGAACAGTAACATTAATTCTGAACATTCAACAATCGAATTATGATCGGTTGATAACAAATGATAAATGGTAAAAACTGATAAAAACCGTCAGTCAGTAGACTATGATACAAAAAATTTAACGATGCCTTGCTAACGTTGCTACGTTGAAGGTTCGCTACACAGGCCTCGAAAGATGTTGGTGCTATCTATCTACTTTTCATCTCTAAATCCCGGCCATGTGCCCGCCAATTTGTATACCAAAGAGGGGCGGATTCATAAGCATTTGCTCAAATGGAACGGTGTCGGTTCGCCCTATGCTGTGGTATCTAGGTAGACCTATGCACTGGTTGGGAGTAGCCAATCTAAAGCATTCTAAACCATAGGTTTACGGCAGTCAGTATTAGCTCGATAGGGTTATCGGAACAGTTACCCGGAAAAAGTTATGTACTCATTTGTAGATATCTACAACCGTTTCTAGGTGATTTACCTAGAGCTTAGACTTTATCAATGCCGAGAAAGTAGAGCTTAGACTTTATCAATGCCGAGAAAGTGCGGCAAATTGAAGAGTTTAGGCCTTGCTTCTACCAACATATTCCTGGGTGGGGAAATACGTTGGTAGAAGTATTAGGAGCACGTTTTGGGACAAGCCACAGAGTGGTTCAACTCGCCTATGGTTTTCGAAGCAGTAGCCTCCCGTAAAATGGATGCTATCGGCATTCCTCAATTAGTGCAGGGGTTTAAACCCAAGATAAATATGGGCTTTACTACAACATCAGGAGTGATTATTCCCTATGGCCATATCCCTAACCAATCAATGCGTTCTCATTACCGGCGCTAGCAGTGGCATCGGCACATCCTGCGCCCGATTTTTTGCCCAAGCCGGAGCCAAACTTATCTTGGCCGCTCGTCGGAAGGAGAAACTGCAGGCTTTGGCAGACGAACTGCAACAAACCTATCAGGCCCAGACCCTACTCCTTTGTGTCGATGTCCAAGACCGTCAAGCAGTTATGACGGCCATTGAAGGACTACCACCGGACTGGCAATCAGTAGATGTGTTGATTAACAATGCCGGTCTGAGCCGAGGTCTGGAAAAACAATACGAAGCCTCGATCCAAGATTGGGAGGAAATGATTGATACCAATATCAAGGGGCTGTTGTACATGACCCGGGCCATTGTTCCTGGTATGGTGACCCGAGGGCAGGGACATGTGGTGAATATTGGCTCCATTGCCGCTCGACAGACTTACGCCGGGGGCAGTGTCTACTGTGCAACAAAATCAGCGGTGAAGGCCCTATCGGAGGGGCTGAAAATAGACCTATTGGGCACCCCCGTGCGGGTAACTAATATCGAACCGGGGCTAGTGGAAACAGAGTTTAGCAATGTGCGTTTTCGTGGGGATGATGACCGGGCTAAGTCTGTATATAAAGGGATGACGCCCCTCACCCCCGACGACATTGCTGACACGATTTTGTATGCGGTGACCCGACCGGCCCATGTCAATATCAGCGAAATTTTTGTCATGGCGACGGACCAGTCTTCGGTAAGCCACGTTCACCGAAGTTCGGTATAACGATGGAGGTGATCATTGTCATCACAACCGTTGGAGCGACCTTTAGCCAAAATGAACAACCTCATATTATGCATCTACTGCCGTCAATCCTTTGATCGTAAGGTTGTTACAGGCCTGTTGTGAGGGTTGGTTTTGTTCTGATCGGGCAGGGTTTTCAAAATCGAATCTCGGCAGAAACTATCCGTCAATTCCTAATTGGGGTGCCTACTTTCCCGTCGGGATTATTTTTGGGCGTTTTCTTTGCCAAGAAGTTTGATCCTAATATTTTTGAAAGGTCATCACTGTTTTGTTGTCAATAGTGGGAATACGGTTGATTGTTTCTGGCTTATATCTATCAGCGAGCAAAAAGATCTTTAAACTGACAGAAATCGCCTTGATTGACAGGTGCTTAACTTTGCTGTGCACATTTTAATGACTTAAAATATGTAGGGTTTAGGGTTTGTTTTGCTTAAGAAAAATCTTTATTTAATCGTGTGCAAATATACAGAAGAGAGCTTTTGATTACTTTTATTATATTAGTAAAAGTTATATGAGTTCACCCCGTGATCAAAGCACTTTAAACCTTGTTCATAGTCAGGATGGTCGTTTTGGCCGGAAGGGATTTATCGGTTTTACCCTGGTTTCATCTTGGACAAAGTTTAGTGCTGTGAAAAGTCCTCTTTCGCTTTAGGAATCATTTTTGATGTTTGCTAGTTTGAATCCAGACAAGACTGATTTAGGGAAAATGGATGCCGAGTCTCTTTGGCATGCTTTGGTGCAGCACAAGCCATTTTCTCAAAAGCCTCCTAAGTGTATGGCTCGCGGGGTGGGCTGTCATGTGACGGATACTGATGGCGTTGAGTATTTTGATGGTATCTCTGGTTTGTGGTGTGTCAATGTGGGCTATGGCCGTCAAGAGCTGGCGGAGGTGGCCTATGAGCAGATGGTGAATTTGGCCTATTATCCCCTCACCATGAGCCATGAGCCCGGTATTCGTTTGGCCCACAAGCTACTGGAACTACTGGGCTATGAGGGGAAGGTGTTTTTCTCTACAAGTGGTTCGGAGGCCAATGAAACAGCCTTTAAGATTGCCCGTCAGTACCATGCTCAAACCTCACCAGCGGGTTCCGGTTCGCGCTATAAGATCATTTCTCGTTACCGAGGTTATCACGGGCACACCATGGGGGCATTGAGTGCTACTGCACAAGCTGAGCGTAAGGTCAAATTTGAGCCCTTAGTGCCAGGTTTTCTCCATGTGAGTCCTCCCTATTACTATCGGTTTGGGGATGGACAGTCAGAGGATGTATACAACGCTGCCTGTCTACGGGAGCTGGAACACACCATTCTCTATGAGGGGGCTGAGTCTGTTGCGGCGGTGATTGTGGAGCCTGTGATTTCTGGTGGTGGGGTGATTGTGCCGCCGGATGGGTATTTGCGGGGGGTGCGGGAAATTTGCGATCGCACCGGCATTCTCCTGATCTACGACGAGGTCGTCAGTGGCTTTGGCCGTACCGGGAAAATGTTTGGCCATCAACACTGGGGGGTGGAGCCTGACATTATCTCCTTTGCCAAGGGTCTGACCAGTGGCTACATGCCCCTCTCCGCCACAGTGGTAAAGCAGTTCATATTTGAAGCCTTTTTAGATGATCCCAGTAGCGACAGTCATTTTCGCCATGTGAGCACCTATGGTGGCACCCCTGTCTGCACCGCCGTCGGCCTGAAAAACATCGAAATTCTAAAGCGGGAAAACCTGTGTGAACAAGCAGCTGAAATGGGTGAGTATCTGCTAGATAGGCTGCAGCGGCTGCTAGATCATCCCAATGTGGGGGATGTCAGGGGCAAGGGATTACTGCTGGGAGTGGAGCTGGTACAAGATAAGATCAGCAAAATCCCCTTAGATAGTGATGCCATGGTCTCAGTAACTAAGCACTGCATGGACAAACACGTAATCATTGGTCGCAATACAAATACAATCCCTGGTTTTACCAATGTGCTGATCCTGGCTCCACCGTTGGTGATGAACCGAGCAGAGGCGGATCGGCTCGCAGATACTCTCTATGATGCCATTTTTGCTTTGCCAAGTTCCTGATGTTGTTCAAATCAGCGTTGCTGAATTAGGAGATGAATCTAGTCGGGAGGGGCACCTCCCAAAACTTGAGGTAGTGAATCAACAAGTGATTGTGATTGATCGCATGGGAAAATATGCGGTTGGCCATTCTACGTCGGGCATGATTTACGGTTTGATTGAACAAGGTGGAGAGACTGTATGTAGGCTGGCATAAATGACATGCATAAATTTTCCAACGGTTAAAGAGATAATAAAAAACCTGTTGTAAAAAAAGTCTGTTATTTCTTCGCTGAGCGGACTCTATCGCAACCTGCTCAATGTATTCAGCCGTTTGCTGCGCCCATAGCTGTTGTCAATTAAAACTTTCAACGATCATCTCTGCCTTGAACTATGTGCGCCAAGCTATATGGCCTATAAAACCACAAAATAAGCGAGAGCCATGGTGCATCGATTCTGATGCACCATGGCTCTCTTTTTAAGGGGCTGTTAGGTCGGCTGCCTATGGCGTGAGGGAGGAACTAAGCAACAAAGGCAAATGCCCCGGCTAAGTTTGACGCCGTCGTATTTTGCACTACCGCGATGAGTTCCGGCACCTCACCTGCGTTATGGAATATGGCCGTACCCGATGGAGTGCCTTTGGGGGAGGCCCCCAGGATATACTCATTGGCTGAACCATGCAGTTGAATTTTGTCGCCTTCGGTTATTGCAAACCCTTGGATAACTGCATAATCCTGCAAACCAGATTGGCTAGCATTGCCATCATCATAGAAAACACGATCCCTGTTACCCAGAACATAAAGGTCGGCCCCTTGTTGGCCAAGAAGGATATCGATTTCTCCTTGTCCGGGTGTTATATCCAACGGTTGGACACCCATGAGCACCTCGTCTTTTTGGGTGCCCAACAGAGTGTCACTACCCGCAGTGCCCTGAACGGTTGTGGTCAACGCCTCTTTTTTCAGGTCTAGAAAATCTAGATTAAACCCGTTACTCAACATATCTACCCGCAGGGTGCGGGTCCCCGCCTTTAGGTTTAGTAACCCAGCTCCCCTGGCGGACTGCCACTTCCCCCAGCCGCCGGTTCCGCTAAAGTTAACCGTGGTCGACTGACCATCCACTGACACTTTCAATCCATGGTTCGCCTTTATGTTTGAGGCAATATTGGCACTTAGGCGATACTGTCCATCTTCAGGCACCTTAATGGTATAGGTGAGATATTCTCCCTTATTAATCCAGCCCACATTCAGACTGCCCTGGGGACCATTGGCCACATCCACAGCTAGGTTCCTTCTGAGGGCATCACCAGCTCCACCTTGGTTAGCCTGATTGACATCCTTGAAGTCATTGGTGTTGTAGAGTTCTGCCTCTACTCGAATCGTGTTATTACCGCTGGTAATCACTGGCGGTTGAACCACAGGTGGCGGTTGAACCACAGGTTTTGGGGGTGCCGTAGGCGGTAGGTCAACCTTGATCTTATCCTCAGCAAATGATGGGTGCTTAAAGGCGAAGGCATTAAAGGGAATAACCTTATTATCCTGTTGCAGCTGGCTGGGGTTGAGGGCTCCGAGGTTACGAGCATTTCTAGTCCAATTTTTGTCTTCTATCACCGCCACAAAACTATATTTGCGGGTATCACCGGTTAGGCGGTCACTAATGTATTCATCAAGCACCACCCCCTGCTGCCCATTAGGTAACGTATAGTAGCCCTGATCGGCAACAATACTGCGCATCTGATGGGGGGAATACCCTAGGTTCTCATTGCCAAAGGGCAGGGCGATGGTACCGAGGGAGTCGGTTTTGGTGCCCACAATTGACACGGTATCCAAAGCCTCACTAGCACCGGATGTGGCCACCAGATCGCTCTTAGCGTTATCGATTTGGAAACTAAGTCTGCCTGGGGTAAGGTCTTTGCTACTTAAGAACTTATCCACCCTGCGGTCAAGATTGACCCAATCCTGTTTATTGTTTTTGACCTGGGCATCAACAAAGAAATAGCCCCAGTTGTTTAATGGTTTGACCACCCGGGTTTCTTTATTGAAATTAACCCCGTTGGCAAACTTTTCTGCCTTCAAGTTGTCGAATACAAAGTCTTCGACGTTATGGAATAGATGGACACCGTTATTCAAAACTCGCTTGTGCAACGATGTCTCTGTGCCCAATAGGTCAAAGTCCTTGAGGGTGTAGTGGGCGGTGTACTGTAGCTCACTTCCCTGGGCCACTTCCCATGCCTTGAATCCATCTAGGACCGTACGACCATCATGTTTCTGGACTTGGGAGTTTTTGATCACTGAGAGGCCATTGCCGGAGGCAAACACTTCATTGTTTTTGAACCCCATGATGGGGGAATCACTGGTTTTAAGCGTGTCCTGTCCCTTCGCCCAAGCTTCTATGGCTAAGTTCTCTGTCAGGGGCTCAATTTCATCGATTCCTCGGTGGAAGTAGAATAAACCTGAGCCGCTGTTGCCTGCGGCAACATTACCTTCACTTTCGATTAGACGACTTTGGAACCAGAAACCGTGACCACCAAAGCCTAGGTCTTGGTTATAGGCACCACCCTTTTCATTTTGAGGACGGCCTTCATTTTTGATGGAGATATTATTGCGCCAAGCGCCAATTTCATTTCCCGTTTCGCTAACAATACCGGCTCCAAACACATCGTAGGCCAGGTTGTTTTCTAGCACGGCGTGGCTGTCATGCTGGACAATTCCCCAACCGGGGGAACCTACCACACTATTACCGACAAGAACGGCGGGATCATTGGCCCCGTTCACCCCCGTACGGTGGAGGTGCAAGGCATAGCGGCCTCGAATATTGTTGCGTGCCCCGGTAATGGGATTGCCTTGGCCATCTAGGATACGCTTAGGCGCATTCTCGTTGGTGAGTTTGAAGTCATCGATGAGCTTAGATTTATCCGTGCGACCCAGTTCATTAAATTCGGCATAGCGGACATCCACGTTGTCCGAGTGCATAAACATGACATGGCCACGCTGATTTGATGGCAGCTTGTCTGCATTTTCGGTGGCTACAACAATGTTACGACTTTGGTTGGCGACATAGGCCTTGAGGTCATTTCTCGGCGTGTCGTGATTATAAGTAAGTGCCTTATCTAAGGTGATACGTTTGCCATTGATACTGGTAATGGTTCGTTCTTCATCTTGGGTCCCATTGGTGATGAACTGGGTGCCGGTAAGGATGATGCGATCGCCCACCTGCCAATTTACGGGCACCTCTCCTAAGGTTAATGTTTTATCTCCGGCGGAGGGATCGACAGCGACCTTGAGGTGGGATGTTTTGGCTTGACCATGAATGGAAACAGTACCATGGGAAATAATTCCTCGGCTGAGCTGCTCCGGGTCCCATTGCCGATTGATGGCTCCGTTGTCAGCAATGAGAATCTTGGTTTTAACATTGCCCTTGACCGGATTTTTTTCTGTACCGATGGTGAGGGCACCGTCGGACGACACGAAAAAGGTATCGATGATCATCTGGGTATCGGTATCGGTGGCAAAGTCTATGTGGCCATCGACCCGCAGGCCAAACAAACGGGTATTGCTAACAGCGTCGTAGTCAACGTGAATTCCTTTGGGAATGACTACTTTGGCATTCGCTCCAGGAATTTTGCCGTCTTTCCAGGTGCTGGCGGCAAACCAAGATCCATTTTTGATGGCGGTGTGGGTGGCATTGTGGGCGGTGATTAGGTTATGGACGGCAGAATGTTCTGACTGTTTACCGGGCTCATCTGTATGAACATGGTGTGCGTTGTGACTGTGCATGGAAGTATCCATCAAAAATCTCTCCAAATGACAAATAGAACAGAATTAGATTGGTGCCACGATCGGTTGGCGATGATACAAAAAGCCAAGAATGTATCAGCCTGCTAAAAAAACAAGGCCAAGGTAGTTGAAAGCTGAAATAGAGAACACAAAAATATTGTTGTCTCTGCTACCGAAAACCAGGGTTATAAATTCGGTAAATATATTGAAGCGAAATGCTTGCAGCACTATATATCCAAGACATCTAGAATAAATAGTGAACTTAATATTACCAAAATCCTCTTTAATGTTGCACTGGCACTTTATTCTTGTTCAATCCTGCTGATAACAATCAGCAAATATTGTTATCAGAAGAAGTCTAAAACAAGCAGATAGCAAGGCCAGACAAATGTGTTTATTTCGGTGAACAGCACTACAGGTGAAACACGTGTTCAGTATTACATATTCTTCTTTACATTTCATCAACGTTCTATCAAGTTCAGATAAAGCCGATCGATTACCTGCAGCAGTACGTGCCAATCCAAAAAGTGTCCCTGACTAGTTTTTTGAGCACCTAAAGAGATTGGGGGTAAAAATGGCTCAAACGGCCTAAAAACGTCACTCAAACAGAAATTAAGCTTTTTTATTGTCCTCAAAGATTCTTTCGAAACACAGCTTCAAAATCTGGCACATCAAAACTAAGGAAATTCTTTTGGCAATGATTTTCTTCCTGTTTCGGCGTTGTTTTCAATCACCGTATATTTTTTGAGTAGCGTAAATAACTTTGTCCTAAAGAGACTCCACATTCAAACAACTGCCCTGAGAATGATGTCATTCTCAGGGCAGTTGTTGCAAAACATTAGGAGTAATGAAATTACCCTAGCTCAACGGTTATGGGCTCTAGACTAATCTGTCAGGAACTGATGGGCCACTAATCTTCCCTTTCCCTAACGCCTTTGCCTCCTTTAGGGGTGATTCATTTATTCCCACGTAATCTTTGGCTAGCCAGTTAGACAAAGGCCAAGGCCCCTAGGAGTCCATTAGCCGCCGTAGCTTCCACCACGGCCACTAGCTCGGGAGCCCCTGCAGTCTTATGGAAAATGGCAGTCCCAGAAGGTAACCCAGCAGGCGTTGCACCTAATGAGTACTCATTAGCCGTGCCATGGAGCTGAATCTGATCGCCTTGCTTGGCATTAAACCCTTTGATCAGAGCATAATCAACTAGTCCAGCCTTGGTTGCATCGCCGTCATCATAAAAGACTCGACCGACATTACCGAGGACAAAGAGATCCCCACCTTGACCACCAGTGAGAACGTCAATCTCCCCTTGGCCTGGGGTGACATCTAGGGGCTGGGTACCCACAATGACTGAACCCTCACCAGAGGCTGTCAACCGATTACTATCCCGATTGCCCTGCACCGTAGCTGTTAACCCATCCACCCCATCTTCGGCGGCCAAATAACCCCAAGTGTAGGCAGTCGGACCAATCGATTGGCTGACTGTAAACTCAGTTACAGGCACGTAGTAGTAGGAATCAAAATAGGCTTCCGCCGTGGGAAACTCCCATGGGCTAGGACCGTTCGCCGCCGCAAACAAATCGACGGACCAGCGCCAATCTTTGCCATAGCCATTTGGATTTTTTAAATCTAAGGGACCGTAAACCGTGATACCGGTTGGCACTTCACCTAGGGCACGGGCATCGGCTATCAGCGGCACTTTGGGATTACGATGGCCAACTCCAGTGGTATATACCATATTGTCTGGATTGGCCCCGGCTGAAAACTGACTGGCCAGCAGGCTTGCATTCAGATAGTCAGCATTTCCCGTCAGGGCATGGGTACGTAACAGAATATCCGTATTAGGAGCCCCTAAACTATCCCAACCAATGGGTGCCCAGGGATTCGTATTCCACTTAAATCCGGTGCGCTCCATGTTGCTGATTTCAAAATCTGCCTGTCGCACCATGGCATTGATTGCATTTTTTTGAATGGTGCTATTGACCGCTGGGTGGTTGGTGCGGCCATAGACAAAGGCTGCCTGGGCCTGATCATGTTGTTGCCATACGGAAACATCCTTATTCGGATCTTTAAAGACGGTGGTCTGAAGGAACAGAGCGTTCCATCGGGTGTCTCCTGTCAGGCGATAGAGCTCTGCCGCTGCCAGGTTTTGCTGATCATAAATTTGGAAATAGCGTCCATCTGGTTTTTTCGCCAACTCAGTATTAGCCCAATTCATCGCCCGCAGGGCGCTATCTTGATAGGTCTGGGCCAATTGTGGGTCATAGTCTTTCAAGACATAGGCTGCCCGGGCCGCTACCCCAGAATAAAAGAAACTCGACCAAATATCAGGTGCGTACACCATAATGTCTTGGGATTCTTGCCAGCTAGCCTCAAACATGACCGGGTGACCGCCTGACTCAATCCCCCCTGGAACGCCTCCCTCCTTGGTTTGCAACCGTCGGAACAGGTCTAGTCCCCAAAGTGCTTCATCTAAGATATCGGGTAAATTGTTGTCGGATTCTGGAAGATTTAAGTTCACCCCATCAAAGTAGTTGCCATGGATCTCCACTAGCTCAAAGAAAGAACGACTGACATCTAGGTGTGGAGTCCGACGGTCCCAATCGCCGGCATCCATCCATCCGCCCCAGGCATTAGTAACAATCTTCTCAGTACGACCGGCCTTCAGGGCCTCAAATACATCTACCTGACCATTGAGTCCCATACTGGTATCCATCAATCCCACGGTGGACTGATAGATTTTCACCCCATCTTCGGGATGGAAGGAACGGGGGCGTTCATAGTCAGTGTAGGGTTGCTCCAGTTCTATGCCACTGCGCTGATGGTACATCCCCCGAGCTGAAACATAAAATGCATCGCGCCAGGTGTTTTCTCCAATTTCAAAATCATAGGATGTGCCCACTCCATCGACATATACGCTGTACTGACCAGCGGTTTTGAAGTCGCTAAAGTCCATCATGAACACATCCGTGTCACTATGGTTTCTGCCGAGGAAATCCTCGGCATTGTTGGCAGAGTTAGACAGGGTGGTTTTGCCTTCATACACCTTCTTCCCCGTAGCCTGGTCAATTAACCAGAACTTCTTACCGGCAGCATAGTCAAGACCACCGCCACTGCCCATCCAAGTAGATAAAAAGGCAACTTTTACCGCATCATCCGGATCAAACCCTAGGTGGGATACATGCACTGCATCACTGCGGGTTTTTTCGGGTGTATAGACAAACTCAGTGTCTTGAAGGAAATCCCCCGCAAAATTGAACTTATAGGTCTCACCAACGGTTAACTCCTTGGGGAGTTCTAGGTAAACAATATGATTGGTGGGCCACTCGAAGTTCCAAGTACCGGTTTGGGCCATGTCGTCAATTTTACTCTTACGGTAAACGTTGACCGGCTTAATGACAGCACCTTTGGCATCTAAAATCTGATAGTTTTTGAGATTATCCGCCCAGTTGGTGTCGAGCTTGGGTCCTACATATTCATCGACTAACCAAATTTTGTCTGGTTCTCCTCTAATGATCCAACCCAGGGCCTCACCATTGCGAAAGACCCAACCATCATCGCGAATATTATCATTAGCTTCAGCTTTATAGGAGACGTGTTTCCCACGGGCCACCTCCCCAGTTTTAATCTGTAGGGCCACTACATTTGAACTGACCGTATGGGCATGGGTCACTGCGATCGCAGATGTCGGTGGGATGGGATCTGGCAAAGGCTGTTCTGTGACGGCTTGACTGTAAAGCTGCGATTTTGGAACAATTTCCCGTGCTTGACTCTTGCTGGACCAGCTTAACTCCGCTAACGCTCCACCGTTCCCCTCAAAATACTCCATGCGAATATCGTATCGTTGGCCAGCCTTTAGGGTGATGGAGCCCTTGTGGTTAGTGGAAGCTTGGTAAGTAAACTGATCGATGATTAATTGGTTGTTCACCCACAAACGTACGCCATCGTCTGAGGTTGTATCAAAGGTATAGGTTTCGGAATAGAGCGGTTTGATTTCTCCTGTCCAGCGGACTGAGAACGAATCCCGATCAATCCTGGAACTAGGGGAGCCATCACCCCAGTAAAAATCAACAGTGGCATCGGTACGAGTCAACTTTAGATCTGTAAAATCCTGGTTGTTGTAATACTCGGCCTTTAAGCCATTCACTTCATTATTATTAGGAGGCTCAGGCGGGGTCACGGCAGCACTATACAGTTGAGATTTCGGAATAATCTCCCGTGCTTGGCTATCGCTCATCCAGCGTAGCTCAGATATAGCTCCACCATTGCCCTCAAAATAATCTAGGCGAATATCGTAACGTTGGCCAGCCTTCAAAGAGATCTTGCCTGTGTGCGGTGTAGTTCCTTGATAGCTAAATTTATCGATGATCAGCTGATTGTTGACCCACAGCCGGACGCCATCGTCCGATTTTGTCTCAAAGGTATAGGTTTCGGAATAGCGAGGCTCGACTTGTCCGGTCCATCTGGCCGAGAATGTATCGACACCGATGGAGGCATCAGGAGACCCTGCATTCCAACGAAAGTCCACCGTGGCATCAGTGCGGGTCAATTTCAGATCCGTAAAATCTTGATTGTTAAAGTACTCAGCTTTTAAGCCATTACCCTTTCCATCTATCGGAGGTGTAGGGATAGGCTTAACAGTACTGTAAAGTTGTGATTGGGGGACGATTTCACGGGCTTGGCTATTGCTGGACCAACGTAATGCGGCGACGGCTCCACCTTTGTCCTCGTAGTAGTCCATGCGAATGTCATATCGTTTTCCAGCCTCCAAGGTGATGGTTCCCTTGCGGCGAGTGGAGGCTTGGTTGAAAAACTTATCGATAATGAGTTTGTTGTTAACCCAAAGCCGAACACCATCGTCTGAGGTTGTTTCAAAGGTGTAGGTTTCGGAATACCGGGGTTCGATTTGACCGGTCCATCGAGTCGAAAATGTGTCTTGACCAATGGTGCGATCGGGGGAGCCTCCTTTCCAATCAAAGTTCACCGTGGCATCGGTGCGGGTTAGTTTTAGATCGGTGAAGTTCTTATTGTTATAGTATTCAGCCTTCAAACCATTACCCGTTCCATTCTTGGAAACCCCAGTTAAGACATCCATGTTGGTCATATTCTCCTCCAATATTTGAGTATCCATAAAAACTCTCCAAAAAATGAACTGAATCTAGCTAAAGTATTGGTTAGCCCACCCATAGGACAGTACAAATCCCAGAGGTGCTAGACCTCCTGCTTTTCAGCATGGAACCATGGGAAAATACAGCGCATCAGAAAACTTTGTTTGAGAATTTTCAAATCCTCAAAACAGATCTCCCCAAGGGGACGAACAATTTTTGTTGTCCAACGATATGCCAGTGCCTAAATTAAGGCATGTCAAACTAGGACCAATCTTCCGATGGATTGACAAACCGCCAGGCGATATCATTACACCTGAGGTGTACCAGGGGATATCAAGTAGGCGACATTACTACGCCTGGGGTAAAGCTGCGAATTTTAGAACAGAGGCATGGACATCCCCCTGGGGATGGGCGTATTCACCCTCAAAAGGGAAGAAATAGCGATACAAACAGTTGTCTAAATACTTGAACATCACACCTAAATAGTTCAGAACAGATATTGTACTTAGAGCCGAGAGAACTTCTTTAATGCTGCACTCAAAAATATTTCCAACTCAACTCATTTTGGGAACAATCAATGGCTGGATTGTTGGCGGAGACCCAAAATAGGAAGAAAACAGAGGCAGTCACGTTTGCACAATGTAGATGAACTCAACCACAGGTGAAACACAAACTCAGTATTGCATACCTGCCTTCACGTTAGGTAAACGTTCTATCAAGCTGGGATAAAGTAGCCCAATTCTTTTTTTCCTATGTGCCAGCCAGAAAAGTGGCATCTCCAGAGTTTTCAGAAGCCCCGAGTTCTCTATGGATATAGTCGATTGAAATCAATCGGGTTTCAAATACTTTTGCCGAGGGAAAATAAGCTATATATTGGTAAAGATAGTGAAGATTTAAAGTCTGGCATACCTATAAGTTAGAAGTTTTTTTTCGTGGAATTTTCTTCCGGATGGAGGTTGCTTAGGATGAAGTGGAGCTCACTTTTTTGGATTGTTCAAATCGTAGCAACAAGTCCATACAAAAGGCCCGCTGCCGTGGGTGCCCCGTTACGGAATGGCGATAAATAAAAAAATAGGTGAGTTACGGCTCTACTTTGTCAACTACTTGAGGGCTGCCGATGGCTTGACGGAACGGTGACTGAGTTTTTGTCGCGTCAACAATAATGCCAAAGCCATTGCAAGTTTCACAGGGGCCGCCTTCACCATTGCAGACGGGGCATATCCCTTCGTGGGCAAGGGACTGTTGCAACAGACGATCACCGATAATCCACAGGAGACCACATGTTGTCAATACTGCTAAGACAATCCATAAGGCAAACATCACCCAACCTCTCAATTCATTGTAACGACGACTACAGAATAGTGGTATGCACCATATCTTTAAGGTAAAGCATCTTGAAAGATTAACTTTTGCAACTGTGACAATGTCCTTACTTAGACACAGTATCTTTATACGGATTTAAACAAGCCTAGGAAGGGTTATTTAGGCACATTGTCCTTACAAATAAAGCAAAACAGAGCCAAAGTAGCTTAGCAAGGGCTATTCTCCGTCAGATTTAAGACCTAGGGTGGCGGATTTCTCCATCAGCCTATTTTTCCTGTAGCTGCCAAGAGCCGTCCCAGTCACTTTGTGGGGGGTGCTGCTGTAGCTGCTGGCAGCGTTTGAGGTAAAGACGGGTGGCTTGGTCTTCGGGGGTCGTTCGGAGGAGACGACTAAAGGTCTCAATGGCGAGGTCAAATTGGCGCTGCTGATACTGGGTGCGGCCTTGTTGGTAGAGAGCAACGTGTTCTTGCTGGGCTGGGCTGAGGGGTTGCGATCGCAACCCCAACACCTCATACAGTCGCACCGGCCGCCGCTTACCCCGGACACAGACATAGTCCAGTTCCCTGACCCAGATGGTGTCCTTACACAGGTGGTAGGTATTTTCGCTAATAATAATGGCACAGCCATAGAGCTTAGTGGCGCTCTCGATGCGGGAGGTGAGGTTCACCCCATCACCAATGGCCGTAAACTCCATGCGCTTGCTAGACCCAATATTGCCCGTAATCACATCGTCAGAATTAATCCCAATGCCAATTTGCAGGGTGGGCAGTCCCTGGCTTTTTTGTTGCTGATTAAAGTGGGTCAACTGCTGTTGCATGCCAAGAGCCGCTTGCACCGCTTGTTGCGCATGTTCTTCCTGGGGAATAGGGGAGCCAAACACCGCCATAATGGCATCCCCAATGAACTTATCCAGGGTGCCTCGGTGGGCAAAAATAACATCCACCATGGCCTCGAAGTACTGATTCAGCAGCACCACCACCTCTTCTGGCGTAAGCTGTTCCGTCAGGGCCGTATAGCTGCGGATATCGGCAAATAAGATAGACACAAACTGTCTGGCCCCACCCAGCTGGGTGTTTTTACTACTCAGCAACTGTTCCGCCAGGTCCCGACTCAGATAGCGGTACATGGTAGCCCGCACAGTTTCCGTCTCTCGCAGGGCGGCTTCCGCCCGTCTCCGTTCGGTAATGTCCTGGACGGTACCGGTAATGCGGTCAGATTCCACATGAACATGCTCATCCACCACCCGTTCCGTGCCATCGGGCAGGAGCAACCGATAGTCTAGCCGGTAGGGTTTATGGTGGGTCCGGGCCACATTCCAGGCTAAACCCACCCGGCGCTGATCCTCGGGGTGGACCCGCTCGAGAAAGAGCATCTGACTGGGCGGGACAGCCCCCACGGGGTAGCCCAGTAGGGTATATAGCTCATCGGACCAAGCCAGGGAGTAATTGTCCAACAAGAGATTGTTAGGCTCCGTTGTTGTTATGGCAGTTGTTGCCGCCATCAGGTCCGTTTTTGTCATGGGGGGATTAATCGTTTTATCTAGTGCTTTTTCATTGATGTCGATGCTCCAGTCCCAGTTTCCGAGCTGGGCAATGCGTTGGGCATTGACCAAGCTGGCCTTACTACGGGCTAATTTAGCCCTACTTTGCTGGCGCTCTGTGACCACCACCGACAACACTAGGGCGGTCAAACTAATGACGGCAGCATAGGTCTGGAGGAGTAACATGGCCTCGCCTAGGTTACCGGCAGCTTTGGTGATAAATGGACCGCCACGATGCACTGCGCCGGTAACGGCAATCACAGATATTAAAAAATTGGCGAAGGTGGTGCCCCGTAGCCCCAACCGCAGGGCTGACCACACCACAAAGGGAAAGGGAAGGTATTCTAGGGGGTATTTTGCGATCGCACTATCCGTCTGGGCCCCAAACACCATGGCACTAATCGCCACCAACATCCCCAAACATAGCCCCAACTCCCAGCGGGAGCCAATGCGCAAGGTTTGTTGCCGTTGTCGCCCAGCGGCAATGGCCAGCAACAGCGGGGTCAGCACCAAAATGCCCATACCATCCCCCAGCCAAATCACCATGGCATTGCCGATCACACTCTGGGCCGGAATCATCCCAAACCCATAGCCCACCAATGTACTGTAAACCGCATTAATCATCGGTGTTACCAGCACCCCCAGACTGACAAATGTGAGCAAATCATCCAACTGCCAGTCATACAGCTGTAAACTCCGCTCCCAACGACGACGAAGCACATAACTGCCCACCAAGGCCTGTAGCGCACTACCAAAGCATAGGATCAGGGACAGCCACCAGGGCACCTTATCCGCCAAGGAAGCCCACAGTGCCCCCAGGGCCACACCAACCCATAAGTTTTGGCCGTAGAGCAGTAACGCAGCCAAGGCAATGCCCGCCGGGGGCCACAGGGGGGAGGCCGCCGCTTCAATATTTAGCGCCGTGGTGGACAGTCGGGCTGTCAAAAAGAAACAGACCGCCAGACCGCCGACACGCATCCAATAACTGGTGTGCCATTGATGATCATTTGCCATAGGTTGGTAGATGTCATGGATTTCATGCAGCGCTGGGGCCCAATCGTGAATAGCCGCAGCAGACCCCTGAAAAAATTGTAGATGGGTAAGGACAGAGTACCCAAAATTGATATATGGGTTTGGCACCCAAGCGACCTAAGCCAGAGTTCTTTGCCCTGCTCACCCCCATGGGCCAACCATAAAAATTAATAAATATTTTCTTAACAATCGCGATCAATGGGACCAGAGGTGGCCCACTGGCCTTTGTTTGACAACTATTTTGACCGTTGTCACATATCGTTAATCTGCCATGGTTGTTACTCTTCATAACATCCTCACAGTCATCCTTTATGATATGTACGTAAAGAAGTATCGAGTGAGCCTAGTATGGAATCCGTTAATAACACCCCCATCAAATGGTCAAAACACCCCGGTGCCATTGCTTGGAAAAGCGTCCCTGATTTTATTCAAACTGTGTTGATCACCGAGGGTTGTACCCTGCTAAAGCAACCGCGTGAGCAGCCTCAAATACCCCACATTCGCTTTCAGTACGTGCCTATGACTTACCAGGGGAATCTCTATTACCTACAAAAATGGTCTCACCACGAGTGGGGAGTTTTGCCCAGCCAATTAATTTTTCCAGCGTTAGGCACTTGCCCTTTTGAGGCCCTCAATAATGGCAGCCTGCTGTCTTCACTGGTTAAAAAAGCTGTTGCCAAATTTTATGGCCATAGCCTAGATAACTCCCCTTTTCAGGCCATCTCCAGCCGACATAACAGCGAAAAAATTCTATCGCTAGCTGTTTAGCCTAAGGTCATCCAAAAACAACCGGATTATTCAATCATCTGTTCTAGCTTAACCAACAGAACCGGCCAAGCGACATCATAGGCCGCTAGGGTAACGTCTGAGGTGTTATCCGTAATTCGCTGTTGTTATGGGTGCCAATCAGTCCGTGCAATCAGCCCGTGCAAATTGCACTACCCTGCTGCATTTATTGGCAGCGTGATCGTGGCCCCAGCTTATCGGGGTCGTGGCTTAGGCCCCATATATCTGTTTTTAATGACAATACAAGAGCTTTGATCCTGTATGCGGCACTGGGCTTTAAGCCCTATTTGGTGGAACCACATCTGGACTTAAACGGTGGCAAGGTTGCGTTGAGCCATATGAGGTCCAGGTCTTGAGAAAGGGGATCTACTGCGAAGCGTCTCCCGTGGAGTTAGACAAACTATCCTGATGGGACCCTTAACTGTTTGTAGTAGAGTTAGCCAAACTGTCCTTGTGGGACCCTTACCTGTTTGTAGTGGAGTTAGACAAACTATCCTGATGGGACACTTATCGGCTATGTAAACGTCTAAAACTGATATCAGGGAGTATTTTAGAGTCTCAAAATAACGTCTTTGTGCTTTGTTATGACTTGGAATAAACTCCAGAAAATATCTGTATATACTGTTTTAGCCTTAGGGCGTAACCGGTGTTCCTCGGCCATCAGTAAAGGGGCTGAAGTATTGTCAGTTGGAGGTTGTAGAGCATCAAGCAGGAAATAGGACTAGAGTTGGAATATGAACGCCAATCTAGTCCCAACAAT
>NZ_JAYGIG010000150.1:0-23700 GCF_034932105.1 Leptothoe sp. PORK10 BA2
CCGTTACCGCCTCGACGCTCACGGCGGCGGCCTAATTCCTCCTAAGCTGATGATACCCTCATATGCTCACCTTCAAGAAGTTGAAAGCTTCTGTATCAACTGATACGATTTGAATTTATAATTGCTGCTGACAGCTACTTTCTATCTCTACTCCAGCGTCTGCTGCGATCGCCAGAATTGACTGACTATCATCACAGTTAATTTCCTTGCCAGACTTAGCAAAGATCACGACGGCAGGCTTTTTCGCCTGGGGTGTCTCGGCTGACTCGGCTGGGACTGCCGTTGGTGCTTCAATCATCACCCCCGGTTTGAGTGTGGCCCCAAAGTTTTCCATCAGCAGCTTACGCATGACCACGGGCAGCTCATCGCAGGGCACCTTCTGCATGACTCGCTCACCCAGGTGGGCGTCTTTACCCACGGTGCCCCCCATATAGATATCTACGGCGGGCACCATCTTGCCATCCTGGCGGGCCTTGGTGCCCATCATGCCAATTTGCGCCACCTGGGGCTGTCCACAGGAGTTGGGGCAGCCGGTCCAGTGCATGCGTACGGCGTCTGGAATATCCAGTTCCGAATCTAACCGGCGAGCGAGGGCCAAGGACTGCATCTTGGTCTCCACCAAGGCAAAGTTGCAAAACTGGGCTCCGGTACAAGACACCAGGGAACGTACTAAAGATGATGGCTGAATGGGGAAGGTTTGAACGATGGGTTCCGCTAAGAATACGGCCAATCGGTTGTCTGGTACGTTAGCAATAATCACGTTTTGCTCAACAGTGAGACGTAGATCACCGCTGCCATAGACTTCGGCTGCCTGGGCAAGGTCGTACATCTGATCGGCCTGTAACCGCCCAACTGGAACATGCAAGCCAATATAGTTAAGACCTTCCTGCTTCTGTTGAAAAACGCCCACGTGGTCTCGCTTATTAGCATCTAGGGCATCTTCAGCAGCGGCTGTGGCTAGGGGCTTGCCAAAACTTTTCTCAACTTCGGCTCGGAACGTGTCAATCCCCCATTCGTCAATCAGCCACATCAGTCGAGTTTTCTGACGATTGCCCCGGGAGCCATTGTCTCGGTAGACCGTTAGGATGGCGCGACAAAGGGCAACAACGTCTTCTTTCTCGGGAGGCACCCAGACATCTAGGGGAATGGCGGCAGCACAGCGAGTGGAGGAAAAGAACCCTCCCACCAATACATTTAGACCCAGAACTCCATCTTTATAGGCGGGGACGAAGGCAATGTCATTAATCTCGGCATGGACCGAATTGTCAGTGCTGCCTTCGATGGCAATATTAAATTTCCGAGGTAAGTTGGTAAATTCATAATTACCTTCGCCACGGTTGGTAATCATGTCCTGGACAGCTTGGACCAACTCTCGGGTATCGATTAGCTCATTGGCATCAAGGCCAGCTACCGGAGAACCGGTGATATTGCGCACATTATCCATGCCCGACTGCATTGATGTCAGGCCTACGGCATGCATGCGAGAGAAAATATCAGGAATATCTTCTAAGTGAACACCCCGTAGCTGAAGATTTTGGCGGGTGGTAATGTCGGCACAGCCATCGTCACCATAACGCTTAACGATTTCTGCCAGAACCCGCAGCTGCTCAGAAGAGATCAGTCCATGGGGCATGCGCAGACGCAGCATAAACTTGCCGGGGGTAACCGGTCGAAAGAAAATACCTAGCCACTTGAGACGCTGGGTTAAGTCGGTCTCATCAACGGCTTCCCAGCCCATGTTGGCAAAATTTTCTAATTCCTCTTTGACGGCCAAGCCATCCTTTTCGGCCTTGTACTTTTCAAATTTATTGAGTTTCACCGTTTTCTCAGTAGTGGATGCAGTGACCACAGCAGCACTCCCAACCTGGTTAACATAGCAAAACACCTGGGCACGGGTGCCATCGGTGCCACCTTCAGCGACATGCCTAATAATTAAGCAAAAAAAACGGGAGCAAAAACCTAAGATTCTATAAGAACCTATGGCCATGCCCCGCCAGACACACTTATAAGGAACCGCTTCAGGAGTTCATTTAGCTCGCTTGCTATCGAGTTAAATCCAGAATATGAAGAATTTCTCTATTTTTTTGTATAGTCAATCACTTTTTTGATGGCAAATCGCTTTTTTTGCATACTCTTTATTCAAAAAAAGCAATTTGACTGATAGAAAACTGGCCGCTGTCGGCTCAATAGACTGGTGGCTCGGGCCGGGATGGGGCTAATCAACTGGGTTTTAGGCTGTTTTTAGAGGTTCGTGGACCGGGCGCATGTAAGGACAACCATAAGTTTAATAGGGGTTAGTGCGGGTTTGATGGGGCCTAACTTTTGGCTCACTATTCTGGCTGATGCGACTATTGCATTTTCCCTGTTACTTTCTGCATAGGGTTTGGCTATGGTCGACCGTTTTCGCGGAATAATAAAAGTGAGCAATAAAATGTCAGATGTCCGTTGGGAGCTTGTATGCCACCATCAAGGGGGCTTAGTGGAGTGGAACTCTCAGAGTTGCAAAGTCGTGTAGAACATTGGCAACATTTTAAGACCGGTGACTTTGGGCAGAAGTGGAATAGCTCAAAGCTAATTGTGAGGGAAGGGGCAGATGCGATCGCACCCCTTTTAACCTTACTCAACGACCCCACCATCGATGCTGAAACCCAATGGTTTACTATCCGCGCCCTAGGCAATTTCCCTGACCCCGATGTGATTGCCGCCATCGCCGCCCAAATTGGGAATAACTCAAGTCATCGCACCTCTGAGCAGGCTGCCGAACTCACTGCCTTTGCCATCGAGACCCTCGCCGCCATGGGTTCCCTGGCCATTGAGGTACTCAGTCAACTACTCAAAAATCCCCAACGTCGTCTACTGGCAGCCAAGGCCCTCAACCAGGTGCGCTCCAGTGGAGTGATTCCGGCCATGGTGAGCGTTGCCAACGACGACGATGCCATGGTTCGGTACTATGCCATCGATGCCCTGGGCAGTTTTCATAACACTACAGTTACTCCGATTTTATTAAATGCCCTTGAGGATCCCGCCGCCGCTGTTCGCAAAGCTGCGGTGATGGCCCTGGGCCGCCGTAGCGACCTGCAGGCCCAACATCAGCTGAGTCAACGGCTAGAGTCTCTGCTATGGGATATCGATCTAGGGGTGAGCTGTCAAACGGCTCTGGCCCTAGGCCGTTTGGGTTCCCAAGATGCCATCGAGGCCCTGCAGCGGGTGCTGCTATCGGCCCATACCCCCATGGCCCTGCGCATTGATACCATCCGGGCCTTGGAATGGTATTGCGATCGTGCCCGGGACCACTCTGTTGTGGGGGATGCATTTGCTGTCCTGACCCAAGCCTTAATGCAATTTAGTAGCGATTTCAGGAGCGATTCTAGTAGCCCCTTAGCATCTGACTTAGGGCTGGACCTAGACAGCGAATTAGAATCCAGGAACAGCGAGCATTATCCAGAACTTACTCCCCAGGAGAAATCCCAAATTCTGGTGGCGATTATCCGAGTGTTGGGGGAGTTACTGCACAGTGTCATGGCCCAGCCTGCAACCGAAATTTTAATCCAACAGCTAGGCCATCAATTTCCCGCCACGGTCACCCCGGCCACGGTCCCCTCAACTGTTAGTACTCCGAGCATGGTTACCCAGGCCAGCATTATGTCATTGGCTAGCCTGGGCCAGCCCCAGGCATTTGATGCCCTTCTACCCTTGCTCTACCATCCTGCCGATGCCGTACCGATCCACACGATAGCCGCATTAAAGCGATTGGACCCCGACCATAGTTTGTCCCGAGTGACCACCTACATCCAGCAATTCCCCCACCACCAGACCGATATTCTGAGTCTTTGGTAAATGGCTGATTATAATTTTTGGTTTGCTACTAGGGATAACTCAGTACATTGGATTTTAGAGTGGCGTCCCGGTCCTGACCATACGATAATTTCTTACAATATATTTTCAATTTAGGCCCATTACCAAAAGCCCCATCACCGTCGGTTCAATTTTTTTATCCCTTAACTTGGCAAAATCCACTTCTCTGAGGATCAGGGTTCTAAAGATTTTCCTGAGGTCCATCTTCTACTTTGTTTTAAAATTCTTTAATAATATTTGCGTAGTTGACCCATAACCGGTAGTCAGTCACACCAAATCGGATGGTGAGTCTGTCTAAAGTGTTAAATAACGAACTTTACTTAACGGTGTTTGGTGCGTAATCCCCAGTCTCCGTCATTTTTTGACAACCTATGCGCATAGAACAGCTACAAGCATTCTTAGCGATTGCCGAAACCGGTAGTTTTCAGGCAGCCGCTCGCCGATGTGGGATTACCCAATCAACGGTCAGTCGGCAAATCCGTGGTCTAGAAGATGATGTGGGTATGCCCCTGTTTCATCGCACGGCCCAAGCTAAACTCACGGTCGGTGGTGAGCGGCTTTTGCCCAGGGCTCGTCGCATTTGTCAGGAGTGGAAGCAGGCCACCACCGAAATTTCTGACCTCTTAGAAGGGCGGCAGCCAGAGCTATGCGTAGCCGGAATTCAGTCTGTGTGCTCCCATTTTCTGCCCCCCATTATTACCCAGTTTTGTCAGCGCTATCCCGAGGTTCAGCTGCGGGTGACGGCCCTGGGTAGCGATCGCTCTCTGAAGGTGTTACGGGATGGATTGGTGGACATCGCCATCGTCATGCATAACCCGATGCTGACCAATTCCCAGGAAATGGCCGTCACTCCTCTCTATGAAGACCATGTGGAAGTACTGATGGCCGCCAATCACCCATTGGCTAGCTACAGTCCTGCCCCCTGGGCGGAAATTGCCCGTTACCCCCATGTGGTGTTCAAAGACGGCTATGGTATGCAGCGATTGGTCCAATCCCAGGTGCCAGAAACTGAGTTAAAAATGGCCCTAGAACTCAATACCCTGGATGCCTTTCGTGGCGTGGTCCGCCAGGGGGAAATGATCGCCCTGTTACCCCAATCAGCTCTGGCGGAGAGTCGTCGCGATCCGGGCTTAGCCGTACGCAGTACCGCTGCTCCCACCCTGACTCGCCAAGTGGTGATGGTCACCACCCAAGATCGGTTGCGATTGCCACCGGTCAGGCAGTTTTGTGATTTAGTCCAATGTCTAGCGGAGGATAGCGTTAGTAAGTTTAATGATTTACCGAGTCTATTGAACCTAAACTAGGCGGTTTATTCTAGTCCCAGACCGGGGGACCCGTCTCAGCATCTAACCCCACTCTCCAGTCTCATCATGAGCAACGTTTTTCGGGATCTCTTGAAGAAAGTCGGTAGCGGCACCCATACGTCTAAGCATCTCAGCCGAGATGAATCTGCCCAAGCTACGCGCATGATGTTGGAACAAATCGCCACGCCTGCCCAAATTGGGGCATTTATGATTGCCCAGCGGATCAAACGGCCCACTATTCCAGAGCTGGCGGGCATGTTGGATTGCTACGATCAAATGGGGGGACGGTTGCGGGTGCCCCAGTCCGATTACCGCACCATGGTGCTCAATGCCCCCTATGACGGTCGCCAACGCCATGCCCCCGTCACCCCCCTAACCGCGCTGATTTTGGCGGCGGCGGGGGTGCCCGCTATTTTGCATGGTGGGGAGCGCATGCCGACCAAACTGGGATTACCCCTGGTTGATGTTTGGCAGGATCTCGGCTTAGATTGGCGGTTGCTGACCCTGGAACAAACTCAGCAGATATTTGATTTGACCCAGGTGGGGTTTGTGTATATCCCCAACCATTTTCCGGAGGCCCATGGGTTGGTGCCCTATCGAGAGCAAATTGGAAAACGCCCCACCCTGGCGACGGTGGAGCTGATGTGGGCGCCCTGTGATGGTCCCCATCATGTGGTCAGCAGCTTTGTTCATCCTCCGACGGAAAGCCGTACCCAGGAAACCTACCAGCTGCGCCACACCCATGAGTTTACTACTGTCAAAGGCTTGGAAGGCAGCTGTGATTTGTCCCGTAGCCGTACGGCCATCGTGGGTATGGGCAGTTTCAGGGATGGCTTATTTCGGTTTGAGCGGTTGTTGCTGCACCCCAGGGACTACGGGTTTGAAGGCCAAGATCCTGGCTTAGACGAGGATTTTGGCCAGATTCTTGAACAGGTAATCCAGGGCGACTCCAACGAGTTCACCCGTTCCGTGATCTGGAATGGTGGTTTTTATCTGTGGCGGGCCGGGGCCGCCATCTCCCTGTCCGATGGGTTTTATCAGGCCCAGACCCTATTGGAAAATGGACAGGTGCAGGCCAAACGGGACCAGGTGAGGGATGCGATCGCAACCGCCCTAACCCATCACCTGTCCACCGTATAATCAGCCCCTATTCCCCTATTCCCCTATTTACGTCTCTCCTACTCTAATAGCCCCAGACCTAGGGCCATCCCCCATGGCCCTAGGGATTAGATAGCTCTTCCTCTAGCATGTCGTCATAAATGCTAGGCAGTTGACTAGACATCGAATTGGTTTCGATGCCATAGCCCAAACTGGTCCAAGTCCCAGATAGCAGCTCCAAGACCGAGGTAATTTCCCCAGCCTTCAACTGCTGGGCAATATCCACCCCCCAAGCATCCGGATCCGATAACCAACGGTATACAACCATATCCTGAGCCTTGGGGGAGAAATCATAGGATTGCCAAAACTCAAACCAAACCGGCGGCTCAGGATGATATTGCTCCGCCTTACTCTGCCAAGTTGTGGTCAAAAACTGATAGCGGCCAGCGGCTGTTGTACAGTCACCGACATTCGGTCCCGTTTCAATAGGAATACAAAGATCGGGATGATGGGTGAGTTGCTTCAGGGTTTGGCCCCCGTAAAGTAAATGATAGGGCCGATCCATATTGGACTCACTGGCCGAAATCGTTCGCATTAAGGCACGAATATGGGGATCTCCCCCGGCCATGGCTAAGGGTAGAGGAGACGTGACCCAATTCGCAGACCCTAAACCCAATAAACTGCCCGGATTAAACCATACTTTCGACAAGGAATAGGGCCAATTTAAGGAAACCGGTGACCAGTGAAACAATAGACTAATCACCCCTAAAAACATCAAAATTGTGATCAATAACGGACCATAGCCTGATGGGGCTGATGGTGCATTTTCTTCCTTAAGGGGGTCGATGGGGGGCTGTGAAGACACGGGCCAAATAATATAGGTAAGGCTGATTATGAAGGGGGTAGCTGACTAGGTAGCTGCCTATAAAGGGGTAGCTGAAGCGGTTAAACCTACGATCAGGCTGGTCCAACTATAGCTATGTCGGTTTTAGCTGACAAAGCTATACATTACAAGGGCTACCCCTAAATCAGCAATGACTATCCCTAAAAACCTTGAGTAGTACTTATCTCCAGCGATCTAGACCTGGCGCGTTTGAATTCCCTGCATAGATACTCTTAATCACCGCTAATTTCGGTTGATGCTGCCAGCTTACAGTCTTTTTTGTACCCAGGGTTCCTGCTGATTAGGCTTGGGCACCCTTAAGACGGACATTGATGATCGATAGCGCACATTCCCAGATATTCAGCTCATTGGCTGTACTACTGACGGAGAACTGTCATCAGTGCATGGATTCCAAGAAGATTCTATCCATCGTTGAAATCTCACATAACGATCTAGGGATTCCAGCTCCTATCCGGGAAAAGATTTTTGATCCCTTTTTTACCACTAAACCCCTCGGAAAAGGCACAGGCTTGGGCATGGCCCTCAGCTATCAAATTATTGTTGAGAAACACCATGGTCAACTTCTTTATGACTCTGCTCAGAAAGGAGCTACCTTTATGATTCATTTACCCCTTAAAGTAAGACATCATGAGGAAAAATAGTGGCCGAAATTTGATTACGGCCCAGTTCTTTAGCTTGATATAAAGCATGATCAGCCCATTCAATTACAGCTTTGGCTGAAATAGCTGACATACCTTTCAGGCTACCCACCGTCACCACACCAAAGCTCAGGGTCACATGGTCACTCACATCCGAGGCCTTATGGGCAATTTCCAATTTGGTTATCTGGTTTTGAATCCGTTCCAAAACTGTATAGACCATGGAGATTTCCGTATTGGGTAGCACAATGACAAATTCTTCTCCCCCATAGCGGGCAACAAAATCACTGTGTCGTACTCCTTGCTCTAGAGCTTTAGCGATTGATTGTAGGCATTTATCCCCTGCTTGATGACCGTAGGTATCGTTATATCGCTTAAAATAATCCACGTCACATAGCACCAGAGCTAGCTTCTCCTGATGATAGATACAGTTCTGTAGATAGTTATCAAAGGAGCGACGGTTAGCAATAGAGGTTAAGCCATCTAGGGATGCCAACCCATGGAGCTGTTGATTTTGCAGCAGCAGCAATAGAACCGATGCCATGGAAATGGATAATAGCGGAGCCGCTAAAGGCAGCCATAGACCTGACTGAAAGAATCCATACACAACACCGGTCACTCCAGCCCATACACAGGGCATGACCAAGACCAAGGAGAATAAGTTCTTTTGTCGATACACACCCCCCTGGTGGATCAATCCATGGACTATGACCACCCCCAGATTGGTAGCCAGCACAATCCATAGATACTTAACCCATGGGGAAGCTCCATGCAAAATCGTCCGTCCGTCTAGGGCACTACCGATGAGTTGACTGGCAATGTGGGCATGGATAAAGACCCCCGGTAGCCGCTCCTCTAAACTCATGGGCGTATAGATTAAGTCATTTAGACTAACCGCTGTTGCCCCGATTAAAATAATTCGATCCTGAATCTGGTGGGCCGCTACCTCTCCTTTGAGCACCTGGGAGATTGTTACGGTGTCAAAAAACGTCTCGCCCGCTGGATAGTTAATCAGAATTTGGGTGCTGCTATCATCGGCCGTGGCATAGCCGCCATCCCTGGTTGAAAAACGTCTAAAGACGGCTTTTCCCAGTTTCAAATGGCCTTTTTCTGAAACTTCAGGATAAATCTGCTGCTGTTCCAGATAGATGAGGGCTAATTTAGTCCCTAATCCGTACTTGATTTGTTGATGTTCGTTGTCATTACATAGCTGCTGTTCTTTATTGCACTTGATGGCCAATAATCCTCGTCTGATGCGTCCATCCTGATCTGGGACCAGATCAGCAAGACCCACCTTCCCCTGTCGGCCAAGTTCAGGCGCTGGGGGAACGGAGTGTTTACCAATTAACTTTTCTACACCGATCACATTAGGAATCGTTTGAAATGCGTCGTTGAGTTCCGTCTGTCCGTTCCCCACGGGCAAATCTCGATAAATATCGATGCCAATAACTCGGGGACGGTGGATCTGGATCTGCTGCAGCACCCTGGCCATGTTGCCGTCAGAAATAGGCCATTCTTTTAGTGCTTGTAGGTCATTCTCATCGATGGTGACGATTAAGAACCTTGGATCGCTACCATCACTGGCACGAAACCGTAACAATCGATCAAACACAAACCACTCTAGGGGCTGGAACAGCCCCGTGGCTCCAATGGCTATGATCAGGACTGAAATACCAGATGAAACGGCTAGAATTCCCCTCAGTTGACGAATGCGCCATCCCAATCGCAACATAGTTTGATGTTTGATTTATTAATGCCAGAGAGTTTCCCCTAGGGTACCCGTCCTAGGAAGGGCAGTTATTCGATAATGGGTTCATTTACCATTTCGGCTAGGTCAATGGCGGTTAAAATGCCCTGCCAAGCCTCACGAATATCTGGATCATGGGGAGCTTGGGAGCGCAAGTCCGCGACCAATGAAACCATGTCGTACCAAAGGTGAGCTTCTCGATATTCGATCGCCTGTTCTAGTGAAACGTCAGCGGTGCTATGGGTGGCTGGCTGGGTCTGGATCCAGCCTTGTAGGGCCGGACTATCGGGTCTCAATTGGTCGTTACACATTAAAATTAATGACCACTGGTAGAATGCATTGGCCGCTAACGCTGGGGCATCGTTCGGCAAGGCAATACTGACAACCCCAGGGGTGTCTGGCAACTCAATATAGGTCTCGTAATAATAGTCATCGGACTGGGGGTTTTGAGCATTCTGGAGGTTCTGGATACTCAATAATGCCAGACGAGGAGTATCCGCCGATGTGGCGACTAATATTTCGGGATGGGCCTTAGTGGTCTGGCCATAGTGAGACCTGGGTAATAGGGCCGTTACCTGTTCGCTGTCGCAATTGCCGCGAGAGGCACCGCTGACTGTGGTGCGGGGAGCTTTGTCGTCATCAGTGGGCCAAAAAGACCAGTCATTGGCTGGCAGAGATGTAATTGCTCTGGAATTGCCTGGGGCTTCGGCCATGGCAGGATTATGCCCCCATGAGCCTAGGGCTGTTATGAGCAATATGCCGGTTGTTATGCCAGTGGTTAAGTAATGTCGCACCATCGATCCAATCATGTTCACCTATTCCAAGCAGCGAGTACAATCGGGCGATAAATTCCCTATGTAGTGATTTATACCAAGCTAACAAAGCTTATAGGACTTATTCTGCGTGTTATTACTTAAATTCTGATGAAGAATTTGTGCTGATTAATGCAGAATTCTAATCTAACGTCCGTGTTTCTATGGATGATTGTTAGGTGAGCCAGTTGCCTATGAGCACAAAGGATGCCCAGTAAAAGGGGTGTGAATAGTTGGAGGTCTTGAGCATTGAGAGTTGAGCCTGCCGGAGGGCTTCTGCTTTTGTGATAGATACATTAGGGGTACCCAGGACACTGTAGAAATTGTTGATGAGCTGGACCGTGGAGTGATCGTTGACCGACCAGAGGGTGGCTAGGGTACTGCGTGCTCCCGACTTAATAGCCATGCCAGCTAAGCCGAGGGTGGCTCGATCGTCTCCTTCGGCAGTTTGGCAAGCACTTAGAACCATGAGCTCAATGGGATGACGCGCTTGAATCCGTCGATCTTTTAATAATGTATCTAAATCGGCAAGGGCAATGGTTTGGTCCCATGCCAACAAAAAGGTACTGGCTAAATCTGAGCTGAACTGGCCATGGGTGGCCAGATGCAAGATCGGATAGGGGGTCGCTTTGACCTGGGCTTCAAAGGCTTGTTTGGTGAAGGCTTGGTCTAAATAGACTTGAGATTTCTGGAGGTTAGATGAAATCCTTTCAACTTCCTCTTTCACCCCGGGTAATGGGGAGAATCCCTGGCGTGATTCACTCACGCCTAAGATCAAGGCTTCTAGGGGTTTGGCAGGGGAAAAATGGGGACCCATCAGCTCTAGGCCAGGGGTGAGGGCGACACCGTAGTTTTCGATTAAGTACTTTTCACCATCGTGGAGGGCGGCCATGGGAATATTTCGCAGCTTACCGTCTAGGACAAATACGAGGGTTTTAATGTGGTGTTGTGTTAACTGAGCTTCTGCGGGACGGATTAGCCAGTCGTAGAGCTGTTTTGAGAATTGTAATCGGCGTCGATCCGGTAGGGCTGGGTTAAAGGCAATAAAGAATTGATCGAGGGTATTTTCTAGCTCCGTTTTGGGTAGGGTGGTTCGATAGTGGCTGAGGGGTTGGTTGGGCAGGGCGAGAACAACTTCTATGCGATCCGCCAGGATAATGGGGTAGATAACGGCAGCCTGAGGATCGATTTGGTCGATTTGTTTGGATTGGGTATCGATGCAGGCGGACCGAAAATAATTTTCTAGTTCAACGAGTTGTAGGTCTTCGATCAAATTCAGGGATTGCTTGAGGGCTTTTTGGTCAGCGGTGTCTGATTCTAGTAGTAGGCTGACTAACTCCCGGTAGAGGGGCTCGACTTTTTCTCGGATGCTGAACTGGAGTTCAGAACTGGTAGCTAATAGGTCGGCCCGTACTGAGGCAAGGGTGTTGACTGCTTCGGTGTAGGTTGCGATCGCACGCCCTTTTTGGTTTTGCTGCTGATAGATTTTGCCCAACTGCCATTGCCACCGATACCCAATATCCTTCGCTTGGCCATGGTTAGCCAGGCGAATGGCCTGTTGCGTCACTTCGCGGGCCTGTTGCCACTGTTGGGTGGTGACATATAGCTGCCCCAGCTGCCCCAAGGCTAAAGACTCAGCCCGAGGGTCTTGTAAGGCTTTTGCCTGTTGCGCACCTTGAGCCAATAGGTCTGCCAAATCATGAATAGCAATGGGCGATAGGCCCGGAGAGCGTGCCTGATTAAATGTCAGGGCACTTTCAGTGAAGTTCACCCGACTGTAGATGGCGGAGCGACTGGCTTGTAAATTTGGCAACTCCTGACCCAATGAGGTCAATAACGGTTCTGCCTCGTCCCAACGCTGGAGTGTCACCAGCAAACTCAATAGATTGAGCTGAGTTTCCAGGTGGCCTTGAGGGCTGGTCGTTGACGCCATTAACTGGTGATAAATCTTCAGGGCTTGGTCCGGTTGATTTCGAGCCCTCAAGGTGTTGGCTAAGGCAAAGAGAGTTTTAGCGGTTTCGGCTGGCTGTTCTAATGTTTCGGTAATCGCCAGGCTCTGTTCTAATAATGTTTGGGACTGCTCAAGGTGGCCAGTCACCTGTAGCAAACTGCCTAAACTCCTCAGAGTTGTTGCCTTCAAGGAAGAATCGGATTGAGCCTCTACAGCGGTAGCCAACTGATCCAATAGGGTTTGGGCGCGACGATAAAACCCCAGGGTCTGCATTGCCTGGGCCTGGTTTAACTGGCTCCCGATCTGACCAACTTGGTCGTCTAATGCTTGATAGTACTCCGTTGCCTTTTCCCACGTAGCCAAGGCTGCCGCGGGTTGCCCCAAGGCCAGCTGAATACTGCCCTGGGTATTCAACACACGGGCCAGCACCTCGGCAGGAGAGCCATTTTTCTCTAGCAGTGTCAGGCTCTGTTGGATGGCCTGCTCAGCCTGTTGCCACTGCCCCAGTTCTTGATAGGACAGGGCTAAGTAGCTCAAGCTTAAGGCTGCTTCCACGGGTTGGTGCCCCTGGTCATAGCTGTGAGCCGCCTGCTGCCACCGTTGTTTTGCCTGCTGTAGCTGACCAGCCTCGTACGCCTGATGCCCCTGGGCCAAGAGTGTATCTGGGGATGCCTGGACCGCAAAGCTAGGTTGTACTAGCGCCAGACCAAAGACTGCCATAGAGCAAAGCCCCCATTTCAGGAGCCGCTGCCCTAGGCCGGTCTGTTGCAGTTTCTGTCTCAGTTGTTGTATCCACCTTTGCGCCGTCATCACTAGGGAAACCCATGGCTGTATTTATCCATTAGACTTCCCGAAAGACTAGGTGTAGCCCCACGGCTTACTACGGGACTGGGTGAATGTGATGAATATTTTTATCACCACGATTTGTGATGATTATCTATGCTCATAACAAAAGGGAGCTGTTTTACACGACAACTCCCTTCTAAGATGATCACCATATGTGGTCAAAGTTTACGCCAAGTAAAAACCTAAATCAAAGACTGTGCCTAGGCTACAGCTCTCACTAGGGGGGGTACTGCTCTAGATGGCGTCACATCGGCTGACGGCTGATACCTGGTTTGCCAAGCTTTGCTACCCGGGACCGGTAATGCTTGGAGCTGGGTTAGGGCGTGGTTAACCTGACGAGTGTAGTACTCTTGTTCCATCAGATCGGAACTCTCAACCATTGCTGATGTACCAGTTTTCGCTACTTGAGAGAGGGAAAGCAACCAGCTGTGAACCCGGTGAATATTGGTCTTAGCATCACTGATGCCGCTGACAAATGGGGTGAACGTCGGTGCGTTATTCGTGTCTTCTTCAGTCAACCACTGGGCTTTTTCTAGACTGGGTAGATTTAGCAGCAGCTGGTGCAGCGCTCTAAGCTCAGCTAAATAATTGTTCCAAGTTGTTACTTCTTTGGGGGACCGACGCTGGGTGTACTCTAAATCATACACGTGGGACTTGACCGATGCTAAGGCATCGCTAACGGCGTAACGGACCGCTCGATCAAGGGGTAATTTCCAGGATGCTGCCATGACTTAAGCCTCTAAATAGTATTGTTATCTGCTGTATTGATATGAAATTACTGTCACCTCGTATAGGGAAGGGACAGCTATTGGGAAAACATTTTTTCAAATCCTAACGTGCCAACCAAAAGCCAATGGGCGTTGGTTGAGACCGTCCTGACCTAGGTAGCTCAATGTATGTTCAGAGTACCCAAGTAAGAGCAAGTCTTCTACCCGAAAAAATTTGGAAATTTGTAGTAAAATCGGGTCCTACTTATTGTAGCCATTAGATGTTCGACTAAGGAACATAAAATCTGAGGAAATATTAAAAAATAACATTGTTATCCATTGAGGTTTGTGAGGGGCATAGGTGAAGGTTAGCCGTCTAAATAGCCTCGGGATATAAACGGTAGTTCCACCACATGGGCTGTAGTGTTTTCCACGGTGACGGTTAAGCCTGCCCCACCGGCTTTAGTCCGCAGGTACCCCAAGCCCCAGATGCCATCGTCGTCAGTAGTGACGCTGGTGAGGGTGCCGACCTTGGTGCCGTCTAGGCTGAGGGGGACCTGGGCGGGTACTAGCTGCTCTAGTTTGAATCCCCAAAGTTGTTTTTTTACCCCCTGATAGGTATTGAGTCGGGTAATGGTTTCTTGGCCAATGTAACAGCCTTTGTCAAAGGAAACGGCTTGCCAGAGTCCGGCTTCTAGGGGGTTATCTTTGTCCGTCAGTTCTTGGCCCGGCATGGGACGGCCCTGGCGGATGCGTAGAGCTTCCCACTGTTGGGGTGTGAGGCAGGTGATATCCCGCTCAACCAACCATTGGCATAGGGCGGGCCCCTGGGCTTTAGGGCCGATCAGGGTATAACCGGGGATAGCTAAGCCGGTGCCCCGAACGATTTGAATGGTCGTTGCTGGGGCAAAGGGCAGGGAAGTTTGGTTGTGGCTACAGGGAGCTGACTCGGGCAGGGGGCCCCCCAGTTGGGTTAGTAGCCCGTCGGCATCGGGACCGAGGAGGGTCAGGGCAAAGGTGTTGTCAGTTTGATCGCTCAGGGTGACTTTATCGGCAAAGAAAATATAGCGGTCCATCCAATTGATCAGCTCCGTGGCCATACCGGGGGAGACCATGACCAAAACGCTTTCTTCGCCTACGTAAGCGCTGGCTAAGTCTAGGGTGCGAGCAGTGGGGGTGACAAACACCGTGTCACAGCCCTGGCCAGGGGACAGCTGCTGGAAGTTATTGGTGCTTTGGTTGTGGAGAAAGCGGAGTCGATCGGCTCCGGTGACTTCAATCCGTCCCCAGTGGGAGCGATCGATAAACGCGGTGGTGGAGACCTCGGCCATAACAATAGACACTCTACAACAGACGCTCTGACGATAAACGGGACAGTCTTACACTGTAGGGCTATTTGGGTGGGGTTGTGTCCTGCCTTTAGGGAAAGTTTGGCTTTTAGGTTTGGGCGTTAGGCTGGGCCCGAGCGTCGTTGTTGGATCTGCTGGATAAAGTATTCTTCGAGGGACAGGCGACTGAGATCTAGGGTGATCAGTTTGCCGTTCATTAATCGCAGGCTGGCCATAAAGTCATGGGGATTGCCGCCGAGATAGCCTCGCCAGTAGCCTCCTTCAAAGGTGAGATTGTGGAGCCATTTTTGCAGCACGTCCAGGCTGCCACCCTGGCCTTTGACAAAATAGGCGTCGGGTGAGCCGAGGAGTTCATGGAGGCTGCCTTGGGCGATTAAGGTGCCCTGGTCGAGGATGGCGATGCGATCGCAAATCACCTCCACATCGGACAAAATGTGGCTATTAAAAAAGATTGTCTTACCCTGGCTTTTGAGGGATAGAATCACCTCCCGCACCTGGTAGCGACCATTGGGGTCCAAGCCCGACATGGGTTCATCCAGAAAAATGATCGCTGGATCGTTGATCAGCGCCTGGGCCATGCCCACCCGTTGCAGCATGCCCTTAGAATAGTGCCGCAGCTGCTTTTTAATCGCGGCCTGTCGAGATAGCCCCACCATGTCCAACAGTTCAGGAATCCTCTCCTTATATATAGAGGCCGGAATATTAAATAGACCGGCGGAGTAGGTAAGAAATTCCCAGCCGGTTAGATAGTCATAAAAGTAAGGGTTTTCAGGCAGATAGCCGATCTGATGCTTGATGGTCTGATCGCCCGCTGGCTGATGGAGCAATTGGGCTGTGCCCGACGAGGGCCGAATAATGCCCAGCAGCAGTTTCAGGAGGGTGGTTTTGCCGGCTCCGTTGGGTCCCAATAGGCCAAATGTTTCCCCTTGGTAAACCTCAAGGGAACAGTTCTGGAGGGAGGCCACCTGCTGATTGAGCCAGAAACCCGTGCGATAGGTCTTGCTCAGGTCCTGGGTTTTAACAATGACTGGGCGATGTACGATGGCGCTGGGATTAGCATCCGGATTAAAAACGGTGTCCATGAACTCACAAAATACGACCCCATTGGGACCGCTGCACACATTGGGTATGGTCTAGTCAGGGTATGGTCTAGTCAGGAACATGCAAAGACTGTCTGTACAAAATGCCCTAAAGTATCTAGAGCATATAGTAAACGTCAACTGCCCTGACCCACTATGCCAAAACGTTAGACTACTGCTTTTACCATGGATCGTTCAAAAATTGTTGCGATTATTACTGGGGCCATTTCCCTAGTCCTAGCCATTGCCTATCTGCTATTGGTACAGCTGCTCGACTTTCGCGGTGAAATGGTACCAGCTCCTCTTAGCACTTTGCCAATGGGCACTGTGCATCAGATTTTAGGCATTTTGGCATCACTGTTAGCGGCCCCGTCGGTGGGATAGTTGGCCAGCCAGTTTTTTGACACTAGAACTCTGAGCCCTAACGTCTGCCTGCTGACACTTGTTTCCTAAAGTTTTATGCAGATCACCTAGCCTCTTTTAACCAGCCCGATAGATCCCGTTGGATTAGATCCTGCAAGCGAAGGATATCCTCCCGGTAGTACTGTTGGAGCAGAATAGTATCTTCTTCGGAGAATATCTCCTGGCTCTTGCCTTGGTAATTGAGGTTGATTAACCGGTCCCGGATTTGACGTCTAATCTGCGTCGGGACTATTTTCATCAGGCCTGTAGCGACGGTGCGGATGGGATTTTGGGTTTTCAAGAGCCGATTCACCGTCTGATTTTTAGGTACCTTGGCGGTTTGGGCCTTGTGGCTAGTATCGGCGCTAAAATCGGCATTGACACCAATAGATTGGTAAATCTTCCCCATAAAGCTTTGGGCATCGTTGCACAGGTCGTCGTAGAGAAATACATCGACTCGGCTGCGGCCACACACATCCATAAAGTGCTTGAGGGCTTCGGTGTATTTTCCCTTTAGTAACACATAGGAAGAAGTGCCACGACTACGGACCTGCTCTGCCAGAGGTGTTTGCTTGCCAACGGCATCACGCATGTGCATCAAATAATCGGAAAAGGCCCGCTGTACCGGATTTCTGAGGACGGCGATCAGCTTAGCATCCGGTAGTCGGGTGTGGATTTGCTCAGCGGCATACTGATGGTGAAATAGATAGTTGGGGGAGGCTTCTCCCAGGGCGATATGGACATCGGTGGCTTCAGCAAAGAGCTGTCGATAGTTGTCCCAGGTGATAATGCCGTTCTTTTTTCGCTGTTGTACTTCTTTGGTTGCCTGGGACCAATCCCGTTCAAAGAAGTTTGTTTCTTTGACTGGACTCATATATACCTGGGGATGCTGTTTTAGGTACATATAGAGCGATGTGGTGCCTGCTTTTTGCACACCGATGACCACAAAGGTGGGGGGGCGTGGAACGGTGGTTGACTTAACTACCAGGGAGAGCCGCTGATCAGGGTTAACGGTCATTGGAGGTTTGGGGGCTAGGGGCAGAGGCGACCGGGGGGTAATTGCATCGTACTTCTGGGAACTGTGAAACGTCTACCGTTTTAACAAATTTCCTTTATGGCATCTGCTAGGGCGACGTTCCCCTCACCGAGGCGAGGGCCTGTTGGATAAATTGCTGCAGGATTTGATCGCGGCGGTTGAGCTGATAATGTTTTTCTACGACGGCTTGGATGCCGCCGTCTCCCCATTCCTGCTGGTTTTCAAAATAATCCACAAAGCTTTTGCCGGCAATGCGGGTGAGGTAGGCGGCGCTGACTCCCTGCAAAAGTTTTCCGGCCACGGCGGTGGCTAGGTTGGCTTGCAACCCCACGGTCAATAGTTTGAGGGCTCCTTTGACTAGGCCCAAACTGCCCATGGTTTTGGCTAGGGAAATGGCTAAGGTGCGGGCATCCTCAATGCTAACGGCGATGCCATAGACCTGGCCGAGTTCCACCACCATTTGGGTGTTGACAGCGGCGGTGGCTAGCATGTCTATTACTGGCAGGGGGGTGGCGGCTAGCACACCGGCCCCAATCCACTGGTAGCGGTCGATGATGGCGTCGGCCTTTTGCTGCCGTTGTTGGCCGATCAGCTGGCGGGCTTCCAGGCTCAGGCGCTGGGACTGTAACAAAATGTTGTTGGCGATCAGGTCACGGCCTTCGGCCCGCAGGATGGCGATGATTCGGTCGATTAGGGGTTGGATGTGGGGGCTGGGGATGTCTCGGGGGTGGGCTGCGATCGCAACCACATCTTTTAAATCCATCCGTTGCCCCACCCGCTGCCGCAATCGTTCCAGCAACAGCTCCACCTCATCATCGGCATACAGATCTGTTTTGTTCAACACCACCAGGGTGCGCTTCCCCACCGCCAGCAGCTGCATCAAAATCTCATACTGGGCTCGATGCAGGTCATTATCCACCACATACAGTAGTAAATCCGCCTGGGTGGCCAGCTCTCGACTAGCCTGATCCGGGGCCCCCGCATCCAGCAACCCTGGACTATCACTGAGAATAATTTCCCCATCAATGGCCGGAATCGCCACCCGATAGTCCTGCGACCGGGTGGTGGTCCCCTTGGTCACAGCGGTTTCCCCTGCCATTTCCCCCATCAGGGCATTCGCCAAGGACGTTTTTCCCACGGAGCCGCTGCCCACAATCACCAGGTGAAGTCGCTGTTGTTCAAACGCATGGGTAACGGCTTTAGCCCGTTCCACCAAGGCCTGGCGGGCCACCTCATCTTCAATTTGGCCCAGCTGCTGATCCAGGCTTTGCAAATGGCTAACAGCCGCTTCGTTGGTGGTTTTAGGCAATGGTGGTGGCTGGGGACGGCGACGGGGCCGCAAAAACAGCCAGCCGTAGTAGGCCACCACCCCCAGTGCCCCCAACATCAGCACCACCACTAGCGTCGTTATAGCCTGGGCCAGCCATGGGTTGAGGTTCGACAGGCCAGCATATAGCGTGCCCAAGGTACTGGTGAGCCACAGCATGATGCCGAGCACAATCAAAACCGCCACAGCGATGATTAACGGTCGCCCTATTCGCCCCATATGGATATCACGTTCCTAAAATGAAGCTGCCAATTTTTCACTGGGGCCAGCATAGCGTTTTACTATACACAAGGTGGATTAGTGCCGCCAATTGTTGCTAACCAAGGACGTTTTTACTTTCCATGGGAATATTTGATCAAGTAATGGGAGCCATTCAGGATCCCAATCGTGAAGCCAGCATCAGTCAACTTGGCCAAATTGTATCGATGGCACAGCAGGTGGCCCAGGCCAATAATGCTAATAGTTCATCAACTCAGCAAGCCGCTTCAGTGGTGGGTGGGTTTGTCCAAGCAGCCCTGCGGGACAAACAACAAACCCAGGGCATGGATGCTGTACTTGACCTGGTGAAGCAAGGCACCACCGATGGGGCGGGTGTCCTACCTCAACTGTTTAACCAGGCTCAGCAAACTGAAATAGCTGCAGCGGTTGCCCAAAAGACGGGGCTGGATGCGAGTCAGGTTATGGTCATGCTGCCCATGGTCATTTCCATTGTGATGCAGTTTCTAAATCAGGGGTCTGCCAAAGCGGGCAGACAGGCTGAGGGAAATCCGTTGGTCACTACATTTCTGGATGGCGATGGAGATGGCGATGTGGACATGGGCGACATCTTAAAGATGGCGGGTCGGTTTATGTAGGGGATATGGCACCCGGTCGTTAAGGTAACAATTTTTTTCGACCTTAGCGACCTTTGCCTTCTGGATCTGTATAGTTCTCCTAGAAGGGTGCCGTTTTGTGGAACACGACTATGGGTAGCAATAAAAAACGTAATCCCTGGGACTGGTTAAGTTCTGAAAGTTTTTTGCACGGCATTGAGAACATAGAAACAGTTGTCTCGAAGCTGTTGTCCATCGCCATGCTCATCGTGATCTTTGTGGTCATGGTGGATCTGGTGCGGTTTTTGGCGGTGGCGCTATTGGAACCGAGTCCCTCGGGTTTTTTTAAAACTACCCTCAGCGAGATTTTTGGTTTATTTCTGAGCGTACTGATTGCGTTAGAGATTTTATCAAATATCACCGCTTACCTGAGAAAGCATGTGGTGCAGTTGGAGCTGGTAATTGTTACGTCGTTAACGGCAGTGGCTCGTAAAATTATTATTTTGGACCTAGAAAAGATCACGGGGGTTAGCCTGATCGGGTTGGCGATTGCGATTTTAGCATTGTCCATTAGCTACTGGATTGTGCGAAACGTGCATAATTAGCAGGGCAGTGTTCGATGCCACAAAAAATATTACAAAAACAATTCTCCCTTCATGACGGTAACCGCCTGACCACTAATATAAATTCTCTCTGGGGTACATTCTAAATGTAACTCTCCACCACGGGCAGAGGCCTGATAGGCTAGCATTTTGTCTTTGCCCAGTTTGGCCTGCCAGTAGGGGGCCAAGGAACAGTGGGAAGCCCCTGTTACCGGATCTTCGGGGATACCCATGGCGGGGACAAAGTAGCGGGAGATAAAGTCGTAGGGGGCCTCTCCTGCACTGGTGACGATGACGCCTTGGTAGGGAAGTTCGGCGATTTTGGCGAAGTCGGGGGTGAGGTTGATGACGGCTTGGTGCGATCGCAACTCCACCAAGTAGTTCGTATCATTCCGCGCCCCATGAACAATATCGGCATGGTTTATGGCCATCACGATGGCTGGAGAAATCGGCGCATCATACACTGGCTGGGCGGGAAAGTTCATCCGCAACAGCTCTCCCTGTTGCTCCACTAGCAGCTCACCACTTTTTGTTTGGAAGCGGGCGGTAATGCCATCGGCTAGGTGACCCTCGGTCCAGAGCACATGGGCACTAGCCAGGGTGGCATGGCCACAGAGGGCAATCTCAGCAGTGGGAGTGAACCAGCGCAGGTTGTAGTTGCCTTCTTCCTCGAGCGGGTAGAGAAATGCAGTCTCTGATAGGTTCATTTCCGCGGCAATCTGCTGCATCAGCGTTTCGGCCATCGGTGTTTGGCTGACACATACGGCGGCGGGATTGCCGGCAAATGGCTGATCGGTAAAGGCATCCACTTGAATGACAGGCTGTCGGATGCGCTGATCGGAAGCTGAGAAATTTGATTGTGTCATGAGGATTAACCCTATTTACCCACTCCAAATTTTTACATGGATGGAAGCGCTATCGGAAAAACAATGCTTTTTCTCATCCTTGCGGTAAATAATCACTACAATCACCGCATTTTTTGTGGTGATTGCTGATCCGCACTATGATTTCAGGCGCAAACTATGGCCAAACAGTCCATTTCACAGCTCAGCCCATACCTGAAATCAGCAAGTGCGGTAATTATGACCTGGCCATATGAGCATCCAAACTGGCCCCATTTCACCCCCCCATCCATTTGAGGATGGTAATGGTCGCATTGCTCGTGCCATTGTTGATGGGGTGCTGGCACGGGCGGATAACTTGTGTGATCGCTAACAATTCTGTTTGGAAAAGAATGTCCTACCCCGCAGCATCTTCTGAAAAGAGAAAAAGGGGTGATCGGCTTTTTGAAGGTCTGATTGCAGTTTATCTGTCTACTCGTTAGTTTCTTTTTCCATACCGTTATTCGAAGCGTCATGCTGATTTGCTAGCTGTTGCCTTAAAGATTTAGGTACATTGAAGGCTTTGTCTAACCCGCTGACGTTACTCCAGTCAGTATCTGTATCCCAATTAATATCTTGAAAATTAGTTTTCTTGAAGTTTGCCCCTACAAGACTTGCCCCATCAAGATGTGCCCCATCAAGACTTGCCCCATCAAGACGCGCCCGATCAAGACTTGCCCCATCAAGACGTGCCCCTACAAGACGTGCCCCTACAAGACTCGCCCCTACAAGACTCGCCCCATCAAGATGTGCCCCTATAAGACGTGCCCCTACAAGACTTGCCCCATCAAGACTTGCCCGATCAAGACTTGCCCCATCAAGACGCGCCCCATCAAGACTCGCCCATCCAAGACGCGCCCCATCAAGACTCGCCCCATCAAGACTTGCTCCATCAAGACGTGCCCGATCAAGACTCGCCCCTACAAGACTCGCCCCTCCAAGACTTGCCCCTCCAAGACTCGCCCCATAAAGATCTATGAAGTGGAGAACTACCTTAGACAAATCTAAAAAACTAAGACTTAGGAGAGCAACCACATTGTCAGGACCAGTTCTTTGTCCCTGTAACCGTCTTATCCAGGTTCCAAAAGCTTCAGGCGTTGGCCACTTTATGGTTGACAGCCGTTGTGTTTTTAGAGCACATGCATTTAAGGCCGCCAGGAGGGCTTCTTCACTGTTAATGGCCCATTGGTTGGCCTCATGGAATCTCAGGGAAGGCTGAATAATTCTTTCCATGGGCATCCCTTGCCGCAGCATAACGCCAATGAGGTTGCTAAAGGATGTTTGCCACGTTGCCACCGTTTTGGTATCTTTCAAGGCAACTTCATCCCTAAGAAAATTCAATAGGTAGCTATCCATGCGGGTGGGACCGCACACCTCAGCCCAATATTTTAAAGCGGCAAGTTCATCCCAGCCTTCCTCCATATCCTCTTGTCGCTGATCCAGCTTTTTCTGAATGCGTTCCATTGCCCGCACAATTCTGCAGGCGGTTAAATACTCACCAAAGCTTTTGTGGGTAAACTCAAAGGTTTTCTCATGGCTGCGAATCCTCCCACTCTGGCGAAAATAAAACGCAGCTAACAGACGGGTGACTCCCGCTGCGGCCCCTTGTTCAAAGATTTCTAGCAATTTTCTCAGTCCGGCACTCTCGCAGTGATCCTCAATTTCTTTAACCGTCGTGGTGCGGCCATCTCCATGCCAGGCCGCCAAGGCAATTTCTTCTAAAACACGAATAAATTGTCCCTTCTCCATGTCGCCAATGGCCTGATGTCTGCGGTTATCGTCGTAACCTCGCTCATAGACCGAATTTAATAAATCTGCATAGACAGTATTCAAATTTGTCTCATCGGAAACGGTTAGTTTACCTTGCACATAGCTGAGAGCTACCAGATAGTTCAACAGGGGCTGTGCTGTAATTTCTGTTAGGTTGCCTTGATTGAGTTCTGGGGGCAAGCTGCCATGACTGCCTTGGGTGGCGGCACTGTACTTCTGCCACCAATCATCCCGCTGATCATGGATTAAAAGTTCCTTGGGATCAACATAGGGTTCTCCATTTTCTTCTTCGCGATTACCTTCAGGAACAAAATAGGGCAACACATGCAAGATCTGGCATGGGTCCCGAAAAGATTCTTGTACCGCAACTTCCCGGCCAGACATCAGTACCTGTAGACGCGTTTTTCTATGGTTAAACAGACTGACTTTGTCTTGAACTTCTCTCACAAAACCCGTAAGCATTCAGGGGGTCTGAGTTGTGAGAGTTTCAATCAGCAGAGTACCTGCTAGAGTAAGCGGATGAAAGACAAGGCTCTCCCATCGATTCCCGAGGTCAGTAAAGCGGATTGGGAAAAGACAC
>NZ_JAYGIG010000151.1:0-23010 GCF_034932105.1 Leptothoe sp. PORK10 BA2
GTTCCTGGTCAGGGCATTGCATGCAATGCCCTGACCAGGAACCCCGATGAATTAACTGCTCAGAGGATCTTAGGTACCTTGAAGAAATTATCCTCACGGTCAGGGGCGATGCCCAAAATCGATTCCCGATCTTCAAAGGGTTGTAGCTCATCTTGCCGAGTAATATTACTCAGCTCAATGGCTCGGGTTGTCGGTTCGATATTGTCCGTGTTCAGTTCATCCAGCTGCTGCACATAGTCCAAAATACTGCTGAGCTGCTCCGTAAACTGCTGTTCTTCCGCTTCAGTCAACTCTAAGCGGGCCAGCAGCGCAACTTTCCTTACCTGTTCGAGATCAATCATGGGCAACCTGGGCAATCGTGGGCCATTTTATGGGCAATCGGGAGAAACGGTCGGGTGGGTATGGCCCACCGACCCACATAATCGGTAAACGCTATCCGTGGCGTAAATGTCCTAAAAGAAAATGTCTGCTGGCATCCGGCCCGTATTCTTCAACCAGTTTTGCGCTTCAATGTAGTTATTTGGAGCCATTCTGAGGGCTTCAAGCCAGTAGGTGGCGGCTTGATCGTAAAGGGTTTCAGCGGTTTTTGTATCGCCAGCGGTTTCAGCTTGCTCACCCCGGTAGTGGTGAATCACCGCCGTATTATTCAACGCTTGGGGCATGCGGGGGTTGAGCTCAATGGCCGCCGCATACTTTTCCAGGGCTGCGTTGTGATCGCCATTGCTGGCGTGAATCAGCCCCATGTTGTACAGAATGAAGCTTTTATCGTAAGCATCATCTTCTAGCGTTAGGGCAACTTCGTAGTTTTCTAGGGCTTCAGCATATTCCCCATCTGCTTGGGCAGACATGCCGTCGCGGTAGTAGGCAAAGGCTTCCTTTGACTGCTTTTTGGTCGGTAGCATCTTTAGGATCATATCGGCCATGACCGTAAAAGATTTATCGATGAAATTATCGTTGCGCTGGGTTCTAGGCATGGCAAGACCAGTACGGTAAAAGTACCAAAGTTACATTTTAATGTAACGCTGTCCTAACGTTATCGGGTTAGGTCTGTAATATATAGCTTTGCGTCCATCGTTCACAATATCGGTGTGGCCTAGACCGCTTAACTTGTTTAGACCGCCCCCAGCCTCAGCGAATAGCCGACGTTTGGATGCTACCTGCCTAATCAGAACGTTGCGATTTGAGGCGATACCTCCTTTGAGCTTCCCCTTTGACCTAAGTCAAGGGTTTTCTCCATTAGAGCTACTGGCTAAACAGGCTTCTAGGAAGGCAACCAGGTCCATTAGGGTGTGCATTCGCGTTTCGTCAAAGCAGCTGCCAATATCGATGTTAAATTGGGCGGCGACATCCTCACAAAATCGGGTGGACCAGTCAAACCAGCACACTAGGGGAAATTGCAGATCCTCCACTAGGCGATCATGGGGCCTAACCCGGTTGAACTCAATGCCAGAATAGGTTTCTAGGCATTGATAAATAAACAGCAGCGTCTGACGTTGAGATGGAATTTCCCGTTGAAATTCTTCGCACCATGCTTCGAGGGATAGGGGTCGACGCTGTCGACACAGTGACTGGTTGACCTGATGCCGTACGGATAGGTCAGGGCTCATATCCTGAAATGCCTGCACGCTCCGGATGTAGTTGTTTGCCTTTTGCCACTGTCGCCACATAAATTTTTGCTTAACCCGCAACCCAGAAACGTTGTTTACTTGTCGGTGCCATCAGCGCCATGATATTGGCGAAAAGTTTAGGGCCAATGCTATGGTAGCTCGCTCACCGGACGTTAATGGTGACTTGGCTTACGTCCCTCGGGTCATAACATTTACTATTGGGTGATGTGTCTATTGTTCCCTACCTCCCTGGCATAACTACTGTGTTTTCCAGGGGGTGTGTTTTTAAGTTGTTAGCTAGCATTTATGGTCTAGTCACTGTTTACGCGCATGGGCATAATGCCCTCCAAATGAATTTGAGGAACTCTATCGTTTAACCAGGTGCTAACTTCCTTTGTCTGGAGGCACCCATAGCCTTGTGCCGGCAGAGACAGTGGGCCGGCTAGGCCTTGGGTGCAGGCATCACGAGACTAGCCTGACAACGGCTAATCGCTCCTCTAGGTAGGCCTGTACCTTTTCAGCGCTCATGGGTTTGCCAATCAAATACCCTTGGGCTATGTCGCACTGGTACGTTTCCAAAAGGGATTGCTCATCGATGGTTTCTACGCCTTCTGCGATGATGCACAGACCTAGATCATGACCCATTTGAATCGCGGACTTGAGAATGACTTGGTTTTTGGGATCCGTGGTTACGCCTCGAACAAAGCAGTTGTCAATCTTTAGAGTGTCAATGGGGAGCTTTTGCAGGTAGCTGAGGGATGAATAGCCAGTGCCAAAGTCGTCTACTGCTAAACGAATGCCCAATTCTTTGAGCTCATGTAAGGTGCGTACAGCCGCATTGGCGTCTTGAATCAGGGCTGTTTCGGTGATTTCTAGTTCTAATAGATGGGGGGAGAGGTTACTGTTTTGTAAGATTTGTGCCACCTGTTGACTCAGGCTGCCCTGGTTAAATTGCACGCTGGATAGATTGACCGACATGTGACGCAGTCCTAGATTCATCTTTTGCCATTGGCGGGCCTGGCGACAGGCGGTTTCCAGCACCCATTCACCGATGGCAATGATCAGCCCTGTTTCTTCTGCGAGGGGGATAAACAGGGCAGGGGAGATGGTGCCAGCCTCAGGATGGTGCCAGCGGATCAGGGCTTCTACACCTTCAATGCGACCGGTGCGGAGGTTTAACTGGGGTTGGTAATAGACTTCAAACTCGTCCCGTTCTAGGGCGTAGCGGAGCCAGGTTTCTAACCGAATTTGATATTCGGTGGCGACGGTCATATCGGGTTGATAAAACTGACAGTAGCTACTTTTTTGGCGTTTGGCGTATTCCAGGGCCGCATCGGCTTGGCGCATGAGCACAGGTAACTCTTGGCTATTGTCTGGGTACATGGCCACACCCACACTGGCGGTGAGAAAGACTTCATGACCGGGGAGTGAGAAGGGGCGACTCAGGGCGTCCATGAGTTCCGTGGCTAGTTTTCTGACCGCTCCTAGGTGTTCTACATGGCCCAGGGCAATGGCAAACTGGTTCCCGGTGAGGCGGGCCAGGGTGACCTCTGGTGGCAAACAGGCGCTGAGTCTATGGCTGGCGGATTGTAGGAGGCTATCACCGGCGGGATAGCCCAAAATGTTGTTGATTTGTCTTAGGCGATCCAAGCTGAGGGACAGGAGTGCCACTGGTTGATTGGATGTTTTGATCAGCTGGGTGAAGCGTTGTTCGAAGAGAAGATGATTGGGTAGTTTGGTGAGACTGTCGTAATAGGACAGGCGGTTGAGGTGTTCCGCTGCTAGGCGTAAATGGCTGAGGTAATGGTTGCTAATGGCGGCCTGCTGTTTGAGGCGGGTTGCGATCGCAGCAATCAAAACCTCATCGGAAAAGGGCCGCAGCAGACAGTCATCCGCCCCCAACTCCATGGTTTGGCGGAGATGGTGATGGGCATAGAGGGAGCTGAGCAAGATAAACGGAGTGACCACCAGTTGCTGGTCCTGTCGGACCTGTTTCAACACGTGGTGACCATCGCAGTCGATTAAATCCCAGTCACAGATAATTAGATTTGGATTTTGGGCTCGGGCTATGGCTAAGCCTTTAGCTCCTGTTTCTGCTTGTTCGACGCTGTAGCCTGCGGCTTCAATCATGGGTACGGTTGTTGCCGGTCGTACCTTTGATGACCCAATGAGTAAAATCTTTTGCATAGAAGCTACTTTGCGAACCCAGTCCAGATCAGCGCAGGTGGCAAGCCCTAGGAATGACTTGTGGCTTGATCCTGCGCTGAGATTTTGCGACGTCTTTCTATTCCAACAACGGGATTAACGCTGTTAACGTTAATATGCCGGTCGGGGAAATGACAGTTGGTCTAGAATGCCCGAGCGAGCATGGAGACCGACAGCACGCCGGTACTGGACTAAGTTCATGGGGCGTTTAGGGCTGTGATTGCTGAACCCTGGGCGACTGAACCCGAAGCCCCATTGATTCACTGGCAGTTTAAAGGGCGAACTGCTCTAGGGTTGAGGCAAAGGGGGGATAGGAAACCGCTGCCGCTTCAGCTCGTCGAATGGTGGTGGAACCGGTGGCCCGCAGGGCGGCAACGGCTAAACTCATGGCGATCCGATGATCCGTAAAGCTATCGACATCGGTCCCTTTCAGGGTAGCCCCCCCTTGAATTTCTAAGCCATCGGGCAGTTCGCTGACGGAGGCCCCCAGCAGATTGAGCTGACTCGCAGTGACGGCGATGCGATCGCTTTCTTTCACCCGCAGTTCTGCCGCATCCTCAATCCGGGTGGTGCCCTCGGCAAACAGGGCGGCCACCGCTAGAATCGGCACTTCATCAATTAAGCGAGGAATTAAGCTGCCACCCAGGGTGCAGGCCTTGAGCTGGCTAGTGCGCACCCGAATGTCCGCGACGGGCTCCCCCGTCACGTCCCGCTCGTTTTCTAGGGTAATGTCGGCCTCCATTTGCTGGAGTGCTTCTATAATGCCGGTGCGGGTGGGATTGACGCCGACATTTTCAATCACCAGATCGGACCCTGGGACAATGGCGGCGGCCACCATCCAATAGGCTGCCGAGCTGATGTCGCCGGGGACAACCACGGTTTGTCCTTGGAGCTGACTGGGGCCATGCACGGTCACCCGGCAAGCTTCCCGATCGACGGTGAGGTTGGCTCCAAAGGCGCGAAGCATCCGTTCACTGTGGTCTCGGGACAGACTGGGTTCGGTGACTGTGGTATCGCCATCGACCGATAGCCCGGCCAGTAAAATGCAGGACTTGACCTGGGCCGAGGCAATGGGGGACTGATAATGGGTAGGGGCTAGGGTCTGGCCTTGGATGGCTAGGGGGGCTAACTGATTATTCTTCCGGCCCCAGATTTTTGCCCCCATGGCGGTGAGGGGATTGATCACCCGGGCCATGGGGCGCGATCGCAATGAGTCATCGCCGGTCACCGTAAAGAACCGACCCGGCTGGGATGCCAGTAACCCTAGCATCAGCCGCAGGGTGGTACCTGAATTCCCCGCATCCAAAACCGTGGAGGGTTCCTGGAGCTGACCCACCCCCAGGCCATTAACCGTGACCCATTCGGCTTCTAGGTCAGAGATCGTCGCCCCCATGGCCTGAAAACAGGCGGCGGTGCTGCGGGGATCTTCCCCTAGCAGTAGTCCTTTGATCCGGGTTTCACCCAGGGCCAGGGCCCCTAACATCAAGGACCGATGGGAAATAGACTTATCGCCGGGTACCTGTAGCCTACCCCGTAGCCCTCTACCGCTGGCGGTAATGGTCCAAGCCTGGTGGGCGGCGGCATCAGTTTCTATGAGCAAGGCGGCAGGGGAGATAACCATGTAAATCGGGATCAACAAGAGGATCAGCAAGCAGCGCCTCTGATTCTATCGTGACCCTGGCAGCCTTATTCATCCGTGGGTGCAGCCGGTGTTTCTGCTCCGCCGGCAGCACCCTCTTCTGCGGGTGCTGCCCCTTCCTCTGCAGGCACTTCAGCCCCGCAGTAGGTGTTGATGTCGTTCACCAGGGTGGCTTCGTCCTCAGACAGGGTTTGCAAGTTGGTAAACGCGGTATCGGCTTTCCCTTGAAATTCTGCTAAGACATTGCTTAAATCAGTTTCTGATTTTGCATCGGCTACCAGCTGCATGGCTTCACCCGCCACATTTAACTCCTGGGCTGAGCCAGCAATGATGTCAGCGTAGCCATCACGGTAGGTCGACAATTCCTCATCGGCTAGTTTTAGATCGTTCAGGCTGGTCACCATGCCATCGATGCTAACGACCACCTTTTCGACAGCGTCAATATATTGACTAGCCGCTGTTTGAATATCACCTAAACTGTCAGCGCCCTGGGCTTGCTGGGTAAAGCTATCAATTTCGGTTTCAAACTCATCTTTGAACACTTGAGCTTGGTTGATTACATCCGCAAACGCGTTGCACTGAGACACCTTTGAAGGACCGCAGCTGGTCAGAGTTAGGGCTACTAACCCCACCGGCAAAATTGAGCGTGAAAGGCGCATTAGTTGGTTTCCGTATAGTCGAAGGCATTAACCAATGATCACAATGTTAATGCGGAACAGTAATCTCTTTTACAATTTACCCAGCCTGATAGTAAATACGTTCAAGACTAGGTGGCCCCGATCAGGAATCACTCAAAAATCCCTAATTGGCTCGATTTTACGGACAAGTTAACCTTTACACAATGGATTAAACTTGATAAATCTTTAACTGGCTTGGTTGTGCCTTCATGAGCCTCAGTATCGCGCAATATCGTCAGACTATCCCTGCTCTACAAAATAAAACCTACTTTAACTACGGTGGCCAAGGTCCCATGGGGATCAATGCCTTGGATTCGATTCAGGCAGCTCACCAAACCATTCAGTCCCTGGGGCCTTTTGGCAGTGCCGTCAATCAATGGATGCAGACCGAAGGGGAGAAAACGCGGCAGGTATTGGCGGACGATCTAGGGGTTTCATCCCAAACCATTGTGCTGACAGAGGATGTCACGGTTGGGTGCAACATTTCCTTATGGGGTATGCCTTGGCACAGCGGCGATCATATTCTTTTGTCTGACTGTGAGCATCCGGGGATTTTTGCTGCGGTGTATGAGCTGCAACGGCGCTATGGTCTAGAGGTGAGTATCTTTCCCCACCTCAGTCAGCTCAATTCTGCCAACCCGGTGGCTACGATTCAAGCCCATTTGCGGCCCACTACCCGTCTGGTGGTGATGAGCCATATTCTCTGGAATACGGGGCAACTGATGCCGCTGACCGAGGTGTGTCAGCTTTGCCATGATCGGCCTCGACCGGTGCGGGTGCTGTCGGATGCGGCCCAGTCGGTGGGAATGTTGCCCCTCCGTCTGGCGGAGACGGGGGTCGATTTTTATGCCTTTACGGGGCACAAGTGGTACTGCGGCCCGGCTGGGCTGGGGGGCTTGTATGTCAGTCCCGAGGCGATGGCAGAGCTAGCGCCTACGTTTATTGGCTGGCGGGGGATCACCATGGGGAAACAGGGGCAACCCACGGGCTGGCAGCCGGATGCGCGACGCTATGAGGTGGCTACATCTAATGTGGCGCTGTGTAGTGGTTTGAGGGTTGCGATCGCAGCCCATGACGATTGGGGCACCCCCGAAGAACGCTACTTTCGCATTTGTCACCTCAGCAGCTATCTTTGGGGCAAGCTTAATGGCCTCCGCTCTGTGCAGTGCCTGCTAAAGTCTCCTCCAGAGTCTGGCCTGGTCTCATTTCAAATTTTTCGGGGCAGTGACCATGACCCGCAACTCCACCAAACCCTAGTCCCCTATCTCGAATCCCAACAATTTTATCTGCGAACCCTGTTGTCTCCTAGCTGTGTCAGGGCCTGTATCCATTACTTCACAACAGAGTCAGAGATTGATCACTTAATCGATGAGATCGAAGTATTCCTGCAAAGCCATCTCCCTGGGTAATTAAACCTAGTGGGCCTACTCAATGGACAGACCCGGGGGATAGGTAAACAGATAGAAATTTTTAATCATACCGTTAATAACACGGGACTAAAGACGCCGCAATAGCCCCTGAACAACATGGGACTAAAGACGCCGCAATAGCCTCTAAGGAACTATTGCGGCATAATAGAGGCAAATATTTAGTGCTAACTTAATTTTGATTTTTGCTGCATTTTTATCCACTATCACTAGCCTTGTGCTAGCGTTTGGTAAGATTTATTTTCGGCTGTGCAATCTTTTCTAGAAACGGTTCTCCGAATGTAACTCTGTGTCCTTTGAATTTTGAATTTTGGAGAATCTCATATGTCAATTTACGTTGGCAACCTGTCTTATGACGCTACAAAAGAGGATGTAACTGAAGTTTTTGCCGAATATGGCGCTGTTAAAAGTACTCACTTACCCACCGATAGGGAAACTGGTCGACCCCGTGGGTTTGCTTTTGTAGAGATGGAGACCGAAGCAGAAGAAACTGCTGCCATTGAAGCTCTGGACGGTGCTGAGTGGATGGGACGTGCGCTCAAAGTCAATAAGGCTAAGCCCCGTGAGCCCAAGAGTGGCGGCGGTAACTGGGGCAATAAGGGTGGCGGCGGCGGTGGCGGTCGCTACTAAGCTATCGGTAATGGACTTAAGGCCTGATTGATCCCCTATGGAGCCTTGACTAGCTCTGCTCACTGTAGGGCTTGGTTGACGGCTTGAAAGACAAAAGCCATGGGTAACTATTGTTCCCATGGCTTTTGAAGTACGTAGACATATTTTATTTGTATTATCCATTTTGACCATTTCAACATCATTGGCTGGACTCGTTTGGGGATGCGGATCATCCCCCAGGCCATGGCGGTGATTATGAGTGATGGTCTTGGCGGGGCTGAGTGGATGGAAGTAGGTAAGGCCAATACCCAGTTTTATGACCTGACTGACCATGTCAAAACCCCCATCACAACGAATCAGTGGGTCTGGGCCGAGTTTTGCGGCAATGGCGGTTCGGTTTCGGTTTGGGTAGAGGCTGGATGACGGCAGTAACGAGTGTCATCCATGGGGGGTGGGCAGAATGCAGGCATAAGTTGAACAGCGTCATCGGTCAGTGTGACAGTTTACCCATGCGTCCCCAACTTTTCTCTAAGTAAAAGGTTGCTCCTAAAGTGATAATATTTATGGCTTTGGTTGGCTGGGTATCATTCCAAACCTGCTCAGTATTGCGTTGGGACTGACATGATCGCAGTAGATTATCTAGAACTCATTGAGCAAGGGGTGGATGTCTGGAATCGTTGGCGTTTGGAGCATCCCCATGAACGTCCCGATCTAGAATCTGCCTATTTATTTGAAAAATCACTCCCGGGCATTAATCTTAGTCATGCCAATCTCAGCCGAGCCTGTTTGATTGGGTCAAATTTAGGAGGTGCAGACCTGAGTGGGGCTAATCTTCAGGGGGTGTATGCCAACAATACAAATTTGTCAGGGGCCAGTTTGGCGGCTGCGGATTTGCAGGATGGCAATTTTATTGAGGCAAACCTGGCCCAGGCAAATTTATCGGATGCGGTGATTGACAATGCTAATTTTACCCATGCCAGTTTGGAGGGTACCTGTTTAGAAGGGTGGTCCATAGCCGAGGTAGATCAGTCCCCGGCTTTGGTGACTCCCCCTGATCTGGTCGGACTGCCCGCTTTTTCCCAGGGTCAGCCCGACCAGATCAGGGAAAAAAAATCACCGTCTCCATCGCCATTGCCCCCATTGCCCCCATTGCCATTGCCCCCATTTCCCGTGGTCCTGGGGGTAATCGTCTTGGCTATGGCCACCGTTTATTTCATTACCCGGCCCAGAGCGCCCAAGTTTGTCACTTCCGATGGCGCCGTTACCCTCCAGCTGGTGTGTAATGAGCCAGATGTGATCCCCATCAAAGCCGACTCCCCTGACCACACCTATCAAAACGGTACCCGGTTCTATGGCAAATTTGTCGATGGTCAACCGGCGGATGGTCGGGGCACTATGCTCTACACCAATGGTAATCGCTACGATGGCGAGTACCGGGGGGGGACTCGCAACGGCTGTGGCAGCTTTAGCTTTGACAACGGTCGGCGGTACGTTGGTGAGTTTAGTAATGATTTATTTAGCGGTCGTGGAGTATGGATGCTGGAAAATGGCGATCGCTACATCGGTGATTTTGAGTTCAATAAGTGCAACGGCGAGGGCGTTTTTATTTTCGCTGACGGCACCTCAAAGTCTGGCATCTGGCATCAAGGACGCTTGGTGGATAGCGATTTAACCTGTGATAGCTCGGAGGCTGAGTTGTCCGTTCGCTATCCGATTGATTGACCCGAATTTTGATCCGAATTTTGACAATGCTTATCCAGGAGCTTTAGCAATGACTATTCTTTTTAATCGGTTTCCCCAGGTCCGCCTATTACTCGTCTCCCTATGGGTGGTGGGCTACACCTTAGGAGTCGCTCCCCTCGGCTATGCCCAGGATATCCCCACACCTACGCCCCCTGCAGATGGTGGTGAGTTTGAGGGTGCGCCCGATCCCACCCCTGGCCCTGAAGCCACCCCGGAACCGTCATCTTCGCCCGTTGAACCAACAACTCCTGTTGATGGCCCTGCCCCGACGAGTGATGTGGAGAATCCTACCACTGAGGGTTCGTCTGGGGGCGTGGGTCAAGAACAGGCACCGGTAGCGCCATCGACAGATGCTGGGGTAGATAGCTCGGTGGCGGATGCACCGGCGAGCCCTACTTCTGGTTCTGCGCCTGCTAATAACAGCCCGCGAGGGCTTTGGTAGAGTTCTGTTTTGAGACTTGATAGAGAGATCGAGATGAATATCTGGATCTCTCTATCAAGGGAGTACCGTCACCTGGGTGCCAGGACCCACCATGTCATAAAGTTCGCGGATGTGTTCGTTATAGAGACGGACACATCCGTGGGACGCGGCTTGGCCGATGGAGCCACGGTTGGGGGTGCCATGGAAGCCAATTTCGTTCTGGCCATCGGTCCAAAATGAAATCCATCTTTCCCCCAGGGGATTCTCGGGGCCAGGGGGCATGAGTTCTCCGGTGAATGGATTGGTCCAACCGGGATGTTCCAGCATGTAAATCACCTCAAAGGTGCCGGTGGGAGTTTCCCAGCCAGTTTTTCCTACGGCTACGGGAAAGGTGGTTTCTATGGTTTCCCCTCGGTAGACATGGAGCTGGCGCTCTGACAGCTGCAACACTAGGGATACTGGCTGTTCTGCCGTTGGTGGCCACTTATTGAGTTCTGATGGGGGTAGTTTGGCTGGGGCTGCTGCGGGGGATTGGGGCGTTGATGGGGGGGATTCTGTTGTTTGCGCGATGGCTGGCATTGCCAGTAGGCTGCCCGAAAGTAGGCCCCAAACAAGTAGCCCCCTTACGGGCACCGTTAAACCAGCCGTTAAATTAACTACCAATCCATGGATAGGACTAGTCACCCCGTTCCTCCATACTTTTTTAGATGGTGACTTTTAGATGGTGACAAATATTGGTGCTAAATGATCGACGAGTGGACAGAAATTTGACTCTGACACCTGGTAGTAGGGTAATTGGGACGATGCCTCGGGCGGCTGTTCGGCTGTTCTAATTAGTTGGTTTACTTGACTAATGAACGGGTGCGAAACGCAGATTGGTTTAATAGGGCTCCTAGGAGATACCCGGCTGTGCAGAGCATCAGGCCATAGACATTCACCCCCAGGTCGATGGCATATTTCCCGGACCCTAGCATGACCCAATCCGGGAAAATTGGGCTGCCCAGGGCGCTTTCTAATACTCGCAAAATACCGAATATGAGTCCGGGCCAAAAGGCTAGGTGGAAACTGAGGCGGCCAGCGCTGGGGATAAAGGAGAGGAGAAAAATGGGGGCTAGACCCATGACCATGGTGCCGCTGATGGTGGTGGCTAGGATAATGGCGGGGCCAATTTGATCGCCGAGGTAAATGGTGAGCAGGGGTAAGTTGCCGAGGATTGCGATCGCAACAATCCACCACCGACCTTTCAGGGTCTGGCTCTCGGTGGGGGTGCCATGGTGGTGAGACCAGTCGCGGGCCCCCAACTTGGCCACGCTAGAAAAGGTAGAATCCAGGGTTGAACCGGCACTGGTGAGCATAATGGCATTAAACACCAGCAGCATTGGCAAGCCAAACAATGCGGGCACCGCTAAAACGGGCGAACCTTCCACCGCAAAGGTGCGAGCATATAACCCGACAAAACTAAATAGAAAGATAAAGGCACCGCTGACTAAACCCGCTAGGACAAACCCTTTGAACATGACCTTGGGGGAGGTAATAAAGGCGCGATCGGTCATTACCGGATCGTGGAATGGGTAGCTAAAAATTTGCACAAACGCCAATCCACAAAAGGTTAACCCGGCTAGATGAGTGTCTTGATCCACCACGGGTAATCCTTGGCTGACCAACCCCGGCCCCAAGACCACCAAAATCACCACCAGCAACACCGCCGCCAGGATCATTTGCGCCCCGTCGGTCAAGAGGCTGCTGCGCAATCCCCCCAGTAGGGTGTAATACACCGTAAATAGGGTGACCAGACAGGCAGAAATCCAATAGCCCCAGCTGCCCTCTGCTCCAAAGTACAAGGAAAAGACCTTGGTATTTGACCAGACCTCATTGAGCAGACGAATGGCGATGGCTAGGAGAAACAACCGGGAACAGAGCTTGCCATACTTGCTAACTAAAAATTCAGGAATGGAGTTGTATCCCCCCCGCGTCCGAATGAGATAGAGCACAATGGCAGCGGTGACAAAGCTTAGGTAGTAAATCGAATAGCCGATGCCGCCTGTGATGCCAAAGGTGTTGCTTAAGCTGGCCGCATTATCAATGGACTTGGCAAAAATCCACGAGATGGCAGAACTGGCAACCAAGAGCCACAGGCCGGGGGATGCCCCTTGGCGAGAGTGACCTTGGAAGAACTCAGATGCCGACACTTTTTCCGGCGTGGTGGCTTGAACGACGCGGTAAATAAACAGACCATACCCGGCTAGCAAAGTCCAGGTGAGAGTGGCGGTGACCATAGATTTATGAGTTGTTGTTTAGTTGTTGTTGGCAGGGGACGAAAGATCTTTGCCTCAGATTTTAACCCCGGCTAGTGTCTCCGTCTGAGGGCACTAGTGGTCCGTCAAGACTAAGATTTGGGATCGATGAGAGTCGCTTACAACGTGCCTGAACCTTATCAGAACTGATGATTCACGATTTATGACTCACCGAGTCAATCCTAATTTTTAGCTTTGACGCTGCACTAGCCGGGTATTCTGGACTGTGCTCTCAGGGGAGAACTAGTCAGGATGATTAAACAGTGACCCTTGTCTGCACTGACTTCTCTGCCGGAGGTAAAATCTCTGCACAGGTAGTCCATACGCCCTGTTCTAAGGACGCAATAAACTCTTCCGGTAACCCTTCTGAGCGCATGGCCGCTGTGACAGTGTCGATGTCGTAGGTCAACGGCACCAGTTCCGGGGTGGGACCTGCTGCACCCTGGGGAAAGTTTAAATAGCCGTAGTAAACATGGCGCTTCCCTTCGTGGGCCGGACGTCCTAGGACTCCCACGTTAAACCAGAATCCGTCTGGGTGTTCGTTTGGCCGGTCGCCCGGTCTGGGAACGTTGCGTACCCAAGGTAGTCCGGTGTGGGTGGCGCAAATGCCATCGACTGCGTAGCGGGTTAAAAAGGCTTGGATCTGGGCGTCGTCAGTTTCTGTGGCCCAGACAAATTCATTCACCACGTCGGGGCTACCGTGGCACAGTAAAACATTGCGCCCTCGCCATTCTAAAATAATTAGCTCTGGCAGCTGCTGCAGCCACTGTCGGTGGTCTGCAGAGGTGTGGGCGTAGGTGTAGTCGTAGCTAATCTGGGCAAATTCGCGATCTCGAGGATCAGAATAGCCACATCCACAGTCCCGCAGACCGTGACCAACGGCGTGGTCATAGTTGCCCTGCAGACAAATCACCCCAGCAGACCGTAGCAGTTCTAAGGTGCGGTCGGGGAGTGGACCAAATCCACCCAGATCCCCTAAACAAAAGCGATAGGGAACATCGGCGGTGGCTGCCAAAAAACCATCCACCGCCGCAAAATTACTATAGGGACCCCCACAGACTGCAATGCGATCGCATGCATCAGGAAGTTGAACATGTTGAATAGAGGCAACCATCGACAAAAGCACTGTGAATAAACGTCCAGTAGCAGTCGATTTAATCACACATTACCTGAACTAAAGCTGAGTTTTTAATTAGAAATCTAATATCATCCCCATTAATATCGGATTTGCAGGGTGACTCTGGCATTGACCGTTTGTTCTCCCCCTTCTACAGGAGTGCTGACGTCGACAGCTTCGGCCAGCTTCTGGCTAGTAGCATAGGGAAGGGGCGTCGGTGGTATGGCATCGTTGATCTGGATACCGACAATTTCTTGAGCGCTCAAGTTAAGGCTTTGCAGCACAACATCGGCCTGAGTCTGGGCATCAGCGGTGGCAGCTTGTAAGGCGGTATCGCGAGCCGCATCTAGCACATTGTCTGCGGCAATAAAGCTAATGCTGTCGATCTGATTGGCTCCGGCTGCGATCGCATCATCCAAAAGTGTCCCCACTTTATCCGTCGGCATCTGAAAACTCACGGTGTTCGAGCCGCTATATCCTGTAATGCGAGGTTGGCTGCCGTTATAGTCATACTGTGGATTTAGGTTAATCCCTGTCGTTTGAAGTTTGTCGACGTTTTGTGATTTTAATAGCTCGATCACCGCCGTCGACCGTTGCGCAATCTCTTGTTGTACAGCTTCTGCATTCTCTCCCTGGGCCGTCACCCCAAGCTGTACCCGAGCTAGCGTCGCAGGAATGCTCTCGCTGCCTTCTCCAGTAACCGTTAGGACTCTTGACATTAACTCCTGCGCTTCAGCCGGGGCAATCGCCGCTGTATGCATCAACCCCAATGTAAGCGCAGTTGCCCCCAATAATACTCCCGCTGATGGTAGTACCCACCGTTGTAATGCAGCCATTGGTTTCATATACCCTCTATATCCTCATGTATAGCAATACATCCTCAATCTGCCATGGCTTGTCGGCAGTAGTCGCCCTTGTTACTGTATTTGTAACCGTTGTATCTGTAGCTTATACAGGCGTCCCCCCATGCTCAGCAGCAGCGTCCTTTGTGAAAACGTAGTAATCGTCTACCCATATGCTATGCTTATCTAGCGTTATTGACGCATCGGGGCGTAGCGCAGCTTGGTAGCGCACTACTTTGGGGTAGTAGGGGTCGTGGGTTCAAATCCCGCCGCTCCGATTTAATTGAAACCCGCTCATTGAGCGGGTTTTGTCATATTTATCAAGCCTTTTGAGCCTCGCTTTACAGGGTAGGTTCATCAAAATATTGGGTCACTTTTGGCCAGTTTGGGTAGCATTTGGGTATGAGTTGGGTATGAAAGATGCCACAAACGACCCGAAAAAAATCGCCCAAAGGCACCGTTTCAATTGAGGAATATCAAGGACGATTGAGGCTCAGGTGGCGGCACCTGGGTAAGCGCTACGCTCTATCCATAGGGCTTCCAGACTCTAAGGTCAACCGCCAGGTGGCGCAGCAAAAGGCGACGATCATTGAGCTGGATATTGCTTCGGGTAACTTTGACCTCACCCTGAAAAAGTACAAGCCTCATACCCAAAATAGCGAAGGTCTTTCTGTGGTAAGCCTTTTCGAGCTTTTTATAGAGTATAAGGCGAAGCGGTTATTCCCCAGAAGTTTGGACAAGTATGATGCAACGCTGAAATATCTGGAGCGCTACTTTGACAACCGGAATGCGGCTGCCATTGATGAAAAGGCAGCAGAGCAATTTATGGAGTGGCTGACGAAGCAAAAGCTATCGCCCATGGTTTGCCGGGAGCGGCTTACTTTGATCCGAGCGGCCTGGGACTGGGGTATTGCTGATGATCATTTAGAGTCAGGGCAATCGAACCCATGGGTAGATATGGTTTTGCGGGTACGGGTTGAGCCCAAACAGATGCCTAAGCCTTTTACTCGTGAGGAGATGACTGCCATTGTTGAGGGGTTTAAGAAAAGTCGCTATTACAGCTACTACACGGATTATGTGGAGTTTTTGTTTGGCACTGGCTGCCGCACTGCTGAGGCGGTCGGTCTGCGTTGGAAGCATCTGACGGATGATTGCAGATCTATCTGGATTGGGGAATCGCTGACCCGTGGGGTGAGAAAGGCGACGAAGACCAATCGGGCGCGGACGATCTCATTGTCTGAAAAGCTGAAGCAGATGTTATTGCGGAGACGGCCTGAGAAGCCTGATCCGGATGGGTTAGTGTTTAGGTCTGCGAAGGGTGGTGCGATCGATGATCATAATTTTAGGAACCGGGCCTGGACTTCGATTTTAGAGGAGTCAGGGGTTGATTATCGGAAGCCTTATAATACGCGGCATACGTTTATTTCCCATGCGCTGGATATGGGGATGAATCCGGTGGAGGTGGCTCAGTTAACGGGACATGATGTGCAGACACTATATGAGAATTATGCGGGTAGTGTGAATAGTCGGCCTCGATTGCCAGAGTTTTAAGGCTCATAGTTTCAAAAACTAGGTCGGGTCGTGCCTGCGAACCGTGCCAGCCCCATGCACGATATCTATATGCAAAACCTTTCATATCAAGAGTTTCAGGATCTTTAGTAGCGTATCCCACATTCCGCCATTAAATTGGCACATCCGATAATTAATGACGAAGCCAATGGATTACAGCCTCTAAAGAGGCATGGATTCTCAATAGTGCCTAGCTATTGAGAATGATCTAAAAATAGTTCAAGAGAACTATTAACCCACTAAAACTTATGCCCAACCCAAACAACTTTACCCATTATGCTGAGACTGTTAAGTCTGTCAGATAACTCAATCGAAAAATTTTCGTAGGAAGGGTTGTCGCTGAGTACCTGGAGCGAGTTATCTACCCAATATTGCAATCGCTTGATCAATAGCCGATCTCCTAACTTCAACAAGTACACACCATGGGCAATTGCATCCAGGTCTCGAACATTAGTGTCTACCAAGACCAAATCACCGATATGTAGCATAGGTTCCATACTCTCGTCTTTGACCTGAGTTAGGAGAAGATTTTCAAACGAATTCGGAAACTCAGACTGTAGCCAACCGGCTTCGAAAGCAAAGGTTTCCTTGTAAATGTATTTCTTTGCGAGTACATCCGTTGCAGCCTGTCCAGCGGCCAACCACTCCAGGCTGACATCAGCAGCGCGAGCAATAGCTAGCAGTACAGGTCGAGTGGGCTCACTCTGCCCACTCAAATACTGCCGCAGCACCGTATCCGAGAACCCACACTCCCGCGCAAAGCCACGAATACTCTTAGTCCCCATCGCTTGCTTCAAACGACTGGGGAAGCCATCAGGTTCATCCAGATTAGGCTGCATTTCATCAGGGGACACATCGCTCATCAGGCATTCAGATTTTACGACTGCAATTTATTGCGCTTGACATGCAAGTTTTTAATTGCTACCTTCATCGTTATGTTGATGTAGCCACGTAGATTCTATGCATGTAGAAGACATTAAAGCAGCTTTGCGCAAGCAAGGTTGGACTTTGGCGAGCATAGCCAGGGAACTGGAGATTGGCCCCTCGGCAGTCTCCCATGCACTCTCACGACAGCGCTCTCGACGGATCGAACGATTTATTGCCAGTAAAGTGGGGCTCGCCCCGCATGAAATTTGGCCTCAACGCTATAAGCGAGGAGTCATCCATCATGGATCAGTTTGTCAACAAACAAGAAGCTACCCAATGTCTAAAGCTTAGCGATAGTACGCTCAAGCGTTACCGTTCTAAAGGGCTTTTGGTTGAGGGGCTGCACTGGGTGCGTATCAATAGTCGCGTTATCCGTTACAACCTGGAGTTACTGAAAGACTGGGCCATTAATCGTCATGATCCAGTCGCCCATCAGCGGGCAATTGAGCGGTATCAGTCCCGGTTATTAAGTAACCAAAGCAGCACATTCAAAAAGCCATTTCAAACCTCCACTCGCAGACAAAGCCGGAGTCGAGTCAAATAGTATTAAGGTTTCATCTTTTCATCAAGTTGTTGATGAGTTCCCTGCATAACTCATGGGATTAGGTTCCCAATAAAAAACACCCAACCATTTATCGGTTAAGGTGTTTGACTTTCAATCTTTGATTTTTTGAGCTGGGTTAACTTGAGTGTCTGGATGGTTTTGACCGAACCATCCAGGCCATTAACCTGCTACTAAATTTGTGTTCTTCAACTATAGCAAACTGGATCGAAATGTCCAGTGGAATATAGTGCTACCCCCATGGCTCAGTTCAGCAAACTGCTGTGCGCCAGACGCTATGGAGTATGCAACTGCCCAAGGAATTGTGGCGGTATGGTCCCCTCGGCATAAATTAAGCCCTGTAGCAGGTTCAGATAGATGGCCCAGCTTCCTATCCATCAGGAGCTGACCATGGCACAGTACCAATATTCAGGCCGATCGAACCCTTGCCCGATTTGCGATGGTCCTCTGGACCGGTCTTTGACCATCGCACTAAAGACAAAGACTGCCGCTGGAATGAGGAGGTGGTCTTTTGCCACTCCCACATTGACCAGGATGCACAGGTAAATGGCTATGTCTACCGGGGGGCAACTGACGATGGTCTGTGGGGGCAATACTTCGCAGCTGCGACTCAGCCTACCAAGCCGGTGCGGCCACGACGTAAACAGGATTATTTCTACCCCAGCCGGGATGGTCAACCGCTGGTTAAGGTAACTCGAGTGGATCAGGGGACTGGCTCGAAGTACTTTGTGCAGCAGCGTTGGGATGGTCAAGAGTGGGTCAAGAAGCTGACTCCAGAGGTGAAGCAGCAGGTACCGATTTATCGTTATCGGGAGGTGCAGCGTGCGATCGCAGCCGGACAGCCTATCTGGATGGTGGAAGGGGAAGGCTGTGCTGATGCGCTCTGGCGTGTGGGCATTCCGGCGACGACGACTTTGGGAGGGTCCAAAAAATATCGCAGTTATGGGAACTATAACGCGGATCTAAAAGAGGCGCGTCTGGTGCTGTGTCCTGATCAGGATCAGGTGGGACTGGCCCATATGGCGGAGATCTATGAGGACTTTCCTAAAGCGCAGTGGTGCTATGTCTACCCGAATAGCTGGTGCTGGCAGAATTTACCCAAGCATGGCGGGCTGGATATTGCCGACTGGATTACGGATGGGGCAACGGCTGAACAGGTGCGGGCAGCAGTGGGGGAACGGCGGCAACTGAATCCTGACCCGCCAGAGACAAGCCAATCATTGGATGTGCCAGCGCTTCAGGCCCAGATTCGGGACTATTTGGCCCAGGCTCCTTCTGAGCTGGAGCTGTCGGGGCAGGTGGTGCAGTGGCATCGAGAGGTAGGTCTTTCGGCTAAGGATCTGTGGAGCTTGATAAAGCCGATCCAGGCGGAGCTGGAGCAGGTGGAGGAAAGGGATGAGCGCATGGCTGAAATCAGTCAGCTGCTGAAGATTGGTGACTATGAGTTACAGCTAGATGATTATCTCCATGCAGACCTGGCGGAACCGCTGACCCAAATTGCTAACTGGATTGGGGCTATGCCTGCAGCCATGCTGGTGACCCTGTTGCCGGTGGCGGCTTCTCTGCTCCAGATAGGCACAGAGTTGGAAATTGATGCGGGGATGGGCTTCTATGTACCACCGATTCTGTTTACGGGGTTGGTGGCTCCATCGGGGAGTAAGAAGAGTCCGATTCAGCGACAGATTCTTAAGCCTTTATCAAAATTGCAGGAAGAGGCGGATCAGGACTATGACTGGAGGGTTTCGGAATATGAGGTGGACCTGCGAGAGTGGGAGCTGACGAAGAAGGAGGAACGTTGCGATCGCCCCCGGAAACCAACGCCACGGGAGTATCACACTGCGGATGCTACACGAGAGGCGCTGGCGCGGATTCAGTCGCAGCAGCCGACGCGGGGGATTTTGGTGACGCCGGATGAGCTGGCGGGGCTCTTTAAGGGGCAGAATCAGTATCGCAATGGGCGGGGTAATGATAAGGAGTCGTTGCTGACGGCCTTTGATGGGTCTGGGTTAAAGGTGGACCGGGCTAGCGGCTTTCGCATTAGTATTCCGCGTACCAGTCTGAGCATTACGGGGACGATACAGCCGGATATTCTGCAGGGGATGATGGGAGACTTTTCTGATGCTAGTGGTCAGTGGGCACGGTTTCTATGGTGTTTGCTGCCGCTGAAGTCTGCGCCGTTTCCGCGTAGTACGGTGCGGTATGACATTTCGGAGCGGCTATATGATGTCTACCGGCAGTTGGCAGAGCTGACGCCCCGGTGCTACGGGCTGACAACCGAGGCAAAGACGCTATATGCGGACTGGTACGACCAGTTGGATCAGCTGCGGGTGACGGAGACGCATCAGGGTTTACAGGCGGTCTATTCGAAGATGCAGGGATACACGGGACGGCTGGCGTTGATCTTGCATTGTCTGAATGCGTCAGTTGATGGCTGTCTACCGGCAGAGGGGGTATCGGCCCAGACTATGACGGCGGCGATCAAGCTGACGCGGTGGTTTATTGGTCAGGTGAAGTTGCTGTACGCGGAAGGGGATACGGTAGACGGGGCATTGGAGCCGGTTTATACGAAGTTGATTCGATTGTCGCGGGTGCGGGGGTGGCTGCGAGCAAAGGATGTGCGGAATTATGAGCGAAGTTTACGGAAGGCGAGTTCGGATGTGATTCGTTCGCATTTTCGGGAGTTGGAGGCGATGGGGTATGGGGAGACCAGGGGGATGGGGAATCGGTTGCAGTGGCGGGCAACGGTAGATGGGGTAGACGATGATAAGGGTAGGGTAGACGCGGTATCTACTGTTAAAAGTGCTGATACGTCTGGGTTTCAGGAAAAGGGTAGACGGGTAGACGGAGTTGAGGAGGTTCAGGAGGGAATGGTGGACTGGGTTACTGTGGTGGGAATGAGTCAGGGTGTCTACTTGTCTACCGAAATGGCTGAACAGACTGGTGTGGAGGGAATACAGATGGTAGACCGAGTGTCTACTGAGGGTCTACGAGTGGATGGGGTGTCTACTGAGGCAATGGCACTCGATGGTGAGGCGGTAGGCGGTGAGGCGGTAGACGGTGAGAAGGATAAACGGGCAGTTGAAGGTGGGTGATATTTGTCGATATGTGGGATCGGGGTTGAAAATGTTGAAGGGATTGAATCAGCTCAGGATTGAGGCTATTGAGCAAGAAGTGGCAATTGTGAAAGGAAGCGGATGGTATGTTACTCAACAAGTCTCTCTTAGAGATTTAGAGCGGATATCATCATATAGCTAACGGTAAGCTGAGCGGCGGCCAATATTTTTGCTTCGATGCCTGGATTATAAATTCCGTCCGCTCCTGCATAGGGTTAGGCTGTAAGTTCAGGGTCATCGTCCACCTCAGTGCCTATGTTAGACTCCGAATATTTGTCCCAATCACAAGCATGACACTTTCTAGAAAATTTTCGGTAGAATCCCAGACTGCATAAGTATAGGTTAAGAAACATATCCTATAGATTGCTTTATGCTCCTGTGTAGGAACCAAAAGTACCAAATTTGTAGTTCCTTAAAAAGCCTGGTACCTTGGCCATCTTCCTAAGAAGGTTGCGCCTATACCTTATTCCATTTGGTCCTTGGTTTTCAAATCTTTGCTTACACCGATTGTAAGCGAAGATAAAAGACCTCAAAAATGCAACCTGCAAGCTCTCTGGAAGATCTCTTCGCATGTAAAGACCAAAAGTCATTCCACGAGTTTCTCTAGGAGTTAGCTCAAAAAAGTCAAGCTCCTTTAATATAGGCTGAGCCTTTGGATAAGTCAGAAGAATTGCTTGATCTGCCGATAACTCTCTAGCTCGGACAAACAAGTTTTCGATTCTGACTTCTTCAAAATCTTCTTTTGGGAGGTTACCCTCATCTACTCCTATTCTATAATGCACTTCTTGCGTAGTCCCTGGTGCTACAAGAACTTGGCCAATCTCAGTATCGCGATTATTGCCAATGACAAGCTGCTCCTCCTCCCAAAGCGTCAAGACTCGCCTAAAAAGCTTAGTAATATTTGATGTCGCAAGATAGACTCCAGCGTCAGCTGTAACGAATATATCACAAGGAGTATTCCCATTTAACAGAGAGAGTATATGCCTTGCAGATGTGCTTGAAGGACAAGATAAAACAGTTTTAATTCCGCGAATGCTACTCAACTCTAAAGATGCAGCGATGGTAGATACCATCATTGAGTGCACACTTATTTGGAGCTTAGAAGTGTAGTTTTGGAGCCTCTTAATGCTCTCATAATCTACTTCTCCCGCCCAAAGTAGTTCTGGAGCCCACGGTTTTCCCAAAGGATAAAGTGGAATCGATAATGTCATCATGCGATTGCTTGGAAGATTTTCTGTGCATTTACGAGTAGCTTTTTCCTGATGATAACTATTTAGCAAGGGGTTCTGACTGTGCTGGAAATGTCTTTTCAGATCTTTGAGAATAGAGATTAGGAGATCTTTTTGATAAGGACTTGCTGAAAAGTTTGTTTCAGAATAGGGATCAAGTATTTTTTGTTTTTTACTTTTCTTGAAAAGAAGATCGAAAAAATCTGACATTCGATCTGTCTTTTCAAGAGCGGTGGACAGATCTTCTAAAGCAAAACCTTTTTTCTTGTGTAGGACAGGATTCAGATGCCCTGAAAGACCTCTTAATCGAATCTCTAAACAAGCAAAATCATATGCATCTTCAAGATCTCTCCCAGCTCCCAGTGCTTTGTAGAATCCGACAGAGAATGCTATTGCTACTTTATCTTCAATAGCTTGCTGCATCCCAATAACGAAAGGAATTTGCTTAGCTATTGACTTCGCTTGAATCTCTGAATAACAGGCATTCAATATCACACATTTTACTTGCTTAGAAAATAACTTAAATAAATTTTCTAATACATCAGGTTGTACTGATTGAGTTTTACCTGAATCATCCTCAAAGCAAAGCTCTCCAGTTTTCAGTCCATGTCCAGAAAAGTGAATGATTTGAGGTTTAATGTCAAAAATAGCTTGAGTAATGTCATCTGGACGAGTAGATTCGCGGGACTCTAATACAAAAAAATCTCGCAGTTTAGAAAGTTGCAGTTTGATACGAATATCTCGTAATTCCTGGCCTAAACGCAGTCGAACAGCATCAGTTGGATCGGCGGCTATGAAAAGAATCCTGACTTTATTCATGCTTAAGATACCAGCAGAGATAGGTTTCTTTATAGGTGTCTAACGTTCCTGTTGAGCGGCTATCGATAACCTTAGATTAAACTCAAAAATCTTTGGTAGCCCGCTCAAACAGGGTTGTTAGGGGGCGGCGGCTACGAAGCAAACATCATCATTAATTACCATAACCTCATTATCATCTGGGGACTCAGGCCAGTTTGGGCGAAACGTATC
>NZ_JAYGIG010000152.1:0-22019 GCF_034932105.1 Leptothoe sp. PORK10 BA2
CTGGGAAGAGTTTACTCAATTTCGTATTCAACATGAAACTGAACGCCTTTATCCACATCGAAACCTATTCGACGCAAGCGATTGGCCCCTTTTAGCTTAAGCTATAGCGCGAGACCGGTTACGCCCAAAACTTATTGACCTCGTTCCTCATTACGGGGAAATCATTTCTGCAAGTTGGAATTTGGAATTGCTGTATGTGCATTCAATGAATGCGTTATTCAACTATGGTTTCCCAGCAGCGGAAATAAAGGCAGCATCACCTTGAAAGTCGTTCCTACACCTACCTTACTGTCTACCTTAATGTCGCCTTTTTGTAGATCTACAAACTGCTTTACAATGCTCAACCCTAAACCGGTTCCCGGTACATTGCTCACGTTTTTCCCTCGGTGAAAAGGCTCAAACAAATGGGGATAATCCTCAGGGGAAATGCCTCGCCCAAAGTCTTTGACGATAAAGACCGCTCGATGCTTGCGTTGTGAAAGAGAAATCTGAACAGCGGCATCTTTTGGACTGTAGCGAATTGCGTTGGAGAGCATGTTGATGAGTATAGACCGCAACAACGTGGGATCAATTTCTGCCATGAGGGGTTTAAATCTACCGGTAAACTGGAGGCGCTCGCAGTTCGGCTGAAACTCCTTTAGTAGCACCTGACAAAACTCGGTTAAATCCATCGCCTGAGGGCTAACCGTCAGGCGCTTGGCTTCGATTTTTCCCAGTACTAAAATATCGTCAATCATTTGAGTCATCCGCTCAACATTAGCGACGATACTCAGCAAATATTGCTGCTTTTGCTCAGCAGACATTCGCTTGTCATAACGACCCAACGACGACACCGACAGCGCAATATTGTTTAAAGGATTACGAAACTCGTGGCACACCATCGAAACTAATCGAGACTTCAGCTTGCTCAGCTCTTTTAAGTGCTCGTTGGCTGTATATAGCTCAGCTGCGCGAGATCTAACTTTTAGCTCTAAGTCTTCATTCGTTTGCTGCAATACCGATTCAGCCCATTTTCGCTGAGTGATATCTCGAAAGGTAACCACAGCACCGATCACCTGTCCTTGTTCGTCCCGCATCGGCGTACTAATGTATTCTACCGGAAAGCTCGTGCCGTTTTTGCGCCAAAAAGTTTCATCCGCCACGCGGTGAGTACTGCCGTCATTTAGTGCAGCGTAAATCGGACAGCACTCTTTTGGGTAGTAAGAACCATCAGGATGCGAGTGGTGCAGCACTTGATGCATAGACTTACCGATCAGCTCCTGGATGTCCCAGTCAATCATAGCGGCGGCGGCTGGATTTGCAAACGTTACATTTCCCTGTAAGTCCAGCCCATAAACACCTTCTCCAACAGCATTCAAAATGAGCTGGTGCTGCCGCCGTAGGGCTTCTAGCTCCTGTGCTTTTGAGTAATTATCTTTCAACAACATTTAAAGCCTACAGGGGATATTGAAGCACACATGTGATATGTCCAAAGCACTCTCATGCGATTGCCTCTGCATAAGATTGGGCTCGACACTGTAGCTGATTACACCGTAATTTACCGACATAATATTGTAATCATAGAATCTAGCGACTTGGTAAAACGATACAGAATCACATCCTTAAAACCTAATAAAACAGCTTGACAAAACACGATGCCCGCAAAAATTCTGGTAATTGAAGACGAAGACGAAACAAGAGAAATTTTTCTTCGGAGCTTAGCCTTTGAGCAGTTTAACGCGATGGGTGCCAAAGACGGTGAAACAGGGGTGGAGTTGGCTATTCAACACAGGCCAGATTTAATCATTTGCGACATTATGATGCCACAAATGGATGGCTATGGTGTGCTCACCAAGCTGAGAGCACACGAGAAAACGTTGTCAATTCCCTTTATTTTCTTGACGGCGAAAGTGACGATGGAAGAACTACGGCTCGGCATGGGATTGGGTGCTGATGACTACCTCACTAAACCCTGTACGATTGAGCAGTTTTTGAGCGCGATTTCTACCCGGCTTAGACGAAATAAGGAAATTAGAGAACCAGATAGATCAATAGAGCGGAAACCCAATACACAGACCAAGCCGGATGCTATTTCGGAAATATTTCCCGATTGCCCAAAGCTTAGGATTGTCTTTCAGTTCATTGATGACCACTATCAGCAGCCTATTTATCTCAGCGATGTGGCTCAGGCCGCAGGCTATTCTCCTGCATACTTAACCAATCTCGCCCAAAGCCATACCGGCAAAACAATTAAACGATGGATCACCGAACGGCGGATGGATCAAGCTCGGCGGTTACTAAAGGATAAAGCACGGTCAGTCAAGCAGATCTCCGAAGAAATTGGCTATGCCGATGCGGGTTATTTTACCCGCCAGTTTCGTAAGCTGCATGACGCAACACCAAAGACATGGCGAGAAAAAAATGTTCTTTAGAATCTATCTCCGACACTCCGGGCGAGGTCAAATTGGTAGCGATTACAACAAAATAGAAAAACTCTGTAACAACCGTCACTAAATAGATTAAACCAATTTTATAAATCTTGGAAAAATCCTATTTTTTCCGTATATAGTCCTATTTGCCAGTCTCTTTTTCGGTTAAGTTAGCAACTAACAGACTAAAGCATTGTTTCTCGCACGCCTTGGGCGAATAGGATTATGGTTTTGACCCCGGCACATGTACAACAGAAGTTGCATAACTCTAATCGCAATAATCTCTTAAGTAGCTCCTTAACGGGCACTGCCATATGTGACTGCGATGCTTGCGTAGGCACTCACTTTTCTCGTGACCACTGGGAGTTTTTGCAAACGATGCCTGCTGACCCGGTAGACATGGTAAGCGATCTTGCCAAAATGGGTCTTTATAAAGATCAGCAGATCAAAGTCGCCGACAAGGTAAATGCCTACGAGCTGCGCAAGGCTCTGTTGCTAAAAACAGCGGGCAAGGGCGACCCAAACAGGGAGAAACTTGTATTGGCACTAGCTAAACAGGCAGGAGGTATTGAAAACGCTTTTGCCGCTGCTTTTGGCCCTCAAGCGGGGTTGTTCTTTGCTGACTCTATTCGCAACAGTGGCGCAACCCGACGAGAATTTTTAAAGAACCTGGCGATTGGCGCAGCCATGGTAGCACTGACCAATTGTGCTAAGCCAGGAGATCCATCGGCAGTAGAAGAGAGCACAGATATCGATATATCTACCCTGGAAAAAACAGATCTCAAAATTGGCTTTATCCCAATTACATGTGCAACGCCCATTATTATGTCGGAGCCACTAGGCTTTTATAAAAAGTACGGGTTCAATGCTGAAGTCGTAAAAATGCCTAGCTGGGGCGCGGTGAGAGATTCGGCAATCGCAGGCGAACTAGATGCTTACCACATGCTAGCACCCATGCCCATCGCCATGACCCTCGGATTAGGTTCTAGCGCGTTTGGCGTAAAGCTTGCCAGCATAGAAAATATTAACGGTCAGGCCATTACCGTGGCCAACAAGTACAAAGGCCAAATCAACTCTCCAGCCGACTTTAAAGGCTTCACGATTGGCGTGCCGTTTCCCTACTCTATGCATAACCTGCTGCTGCGCTACTATTTGGCTGTCGGCGGTGTTGATCCAGACGTGGATGTAAAAATTCGCCCTGTTCCCCCGCCAGACAGTATTGCTCAGCTCATTGCGGGTGATATTGACGCATACCTCATGCCCGATCCATTCAATCAGCGCGCGGTGTATGAAGACGCCGGATTCATCTTCAAGCTCACCAAGGATATTTGGCCTGGACATCCCTGCTGCGCCTTTGCCGCTAGTGATCAGTGGATAGACACTAACCCCAATACCTTTAGAGCGCTCAATAAGTCCATTATTGAGGCCGCTGGCTACGCCAGTGATCCGGCCAATCGATCAGAAATTGCCCAAGCGATTTCCGATCGAGCCTTTCTCAACCAGCCCGTTGAAGTCGTCGAAGCAGTACTTACCGGTAACTTTGAAGATGGCCTCGGCAATACGCTCACCATTCCCGACAGGATTGATTTTGATCCCTACCCCTGGCAGAGCTTTGCCAACTGGATTTCCTCTCAGCTAGTCCGATGGGACTTGCAGGGCGACGGCAAGGCTGCTCAAAACATTACCGATGAAACCTACAACACCATAGGCAAAGAGGTTTTTCTGACAGACTTAGCCCGAGAATTGGCTAAAGAGGTTGGGCTTAATCCCTCAGCAGAAACTTACCGCTCCGAAAAGCTAGAGAGCGATACATTTGACCCTCAAAAACCGGGCGAATATATCAAAAAACAGATTGAAGAGTATGGCATTTAAAGGGGCGACTAACGACATGATGCTAAGCAATTCGACCTTAAAAAAGCGAAAAATAACAGACGGTGGCGAATCTCCCTGGTTAAATGAAAATATCAAAGCAGCTGGACTTTTTCTACTATCACTGGCTTTGTTTTTAGGAGCCTGGGAGTTAGCTGCTAACATGAACTGGCTCACTAAGGGTATGCCAACCGCTTCTAAAACAATTAAAGAGCTATGGTGGTGGTCAACTAATCCTTTCTTTGACAATGGACCCAACGATTTGGGGATTGGCTGGAATCTATTAATTAGCCTTCGACGGGTGGCGATTGGCTACACGCTAGCCTCCCTTATTGCGGTGCCCCTGGGCATTTTGATCGGTATCTCTCCGATTGCATACAAGGCATTTAACCCTTACATCCAGCTGCTTAAGCCGGTTTCACCCCTCGCTTGGTTGCCGCTGGGACTCTACATTTTTAGAGATTCAGAGTTAACAGGTGTATTCATCATTTTGATCTCTAGCATATGGCCAACGCTAACCAATACGGCCTTCGGAGTGGCCAACGTGAACCCTGAGTATTTGGATGTTTCGAAAACGCTAGGGGCTTCTAAGCTGCGAACCATCTTTAAGATCATTATTCCAGCAGCTTTGCCGAATATTGTTTCTGGTTTACGCATCAGTATGGGTATTTCTTGGTTGGTGATTGTTGCCGCTGAAATGCTCTTAGGAACAGGGTTAGGTTATTTTATTTGGAATGAGTGGAACAATCTCTATATTCCAAACATTTTGGTCGCTATTTTCATTATTGGTTTAGTCGGCCTCATCCTAGACAGTGTTTTTGCTGCGCTCGAAAAGTTTGTTGCGTTTGGTCGTCAGTCATGAATTTAGCGTCTTCCAAATCCACCTGTCATCCTCCTAGCCATTCAACTAGCAACCTAACCCAAAACGCCGTGCTCTTAAAACATACCGACGAACCAATCGTCCCATCAGCACAGCTTTCTATCAGAAACGTAACCAAGGTATTTCAAGGGAAAAAAGATCTTTTTAGTAAGCTCTCTCGTAAAACTAGCCGTGACTTCACGGCCATTGAAGATATTACGCTAGACATCGAACCCAATACCTTTGTTTCTATCATTGGCCCTTCCGGGTGCGGTAAATCTACGCTGCTCAATATGATTGCTGGCCTTTCCGATATTACCAGCGGCGAGATTTTGCTAAACAACCAGCCGATTAAAGGGCCTGGGCCTGATCGGGGTATGGTATTTCAAAACTATGCACTAATGCCTTGGATGAGCGTTGAGGAAAACATTCGCTTTGCTGTAGAGACGGTTTATCCTAAACTGCCGCCTAAGCAACTAACGCACATTGTTAAGGAAAACATTCAGCTAGTAGGGCTCACTGGCGCAGAAAAGAAGCATCCGCACGAGCTTTCGGGTGGAATGCGACAGAGGGTAGGCATTGCGCGGGCGCTTGCAATCAATCCTCAGATTCTACTGATGGATGAACCATTTGGGGCGTTAGATGCACTAACCCGAGGCTTTTTGCAAAGTGAGGTTGAGCGAATTTGGGAGCAACAACGAAAAACGGTGATTATGATTACCCATAGCATCGAAGAAGCACTACTGCTATCAGATCGCATTGTGATGATGACCAAAGGGCCAGCGGCTCAGGTTAATGAGATCTTGGAGGTTCCGTTTTCACGTCCACGCAATCGAGAAACAATCGACCAACATCCGGCCTACCATTCGCTTAAAACTGAGATGGAACGTCATCTGTTTCGAGAGACACAGGCAGTAGAAGAAGCCCGTATTCGCCGATGAGTGTCAGCAAATACTCATGCGTAGATTGGAGTAGTTGCGAAACAACCAAAGCATGTGCTGAACACATTGACACATAAAGCTTGTTCTCGATCCTTGCACAGAACAACTGAAGGTCTCTAGCCGCAATAGTCTCAGCTATTTTCTGGATCTATCTTGAAACAGGTCTATTTAATAAGTTGAATAGATTACACCAATACAATCTGTTCAGACCCATCACGATTCAACTGTAATAATTTTCAAACTTAGAGGATTTTGACCATGAAAACACCAGAAATTATCACAAAACTGTTGGCGGCTAAAAAAGATAAGGGGCTGAGCTTCGCTGACTTAGAAGAAAAGCTAGGCTTTGACGAGGTCTGGATTGCTTCGGTCTTCTACCGTCAGGCGAGTGCCTCACTAGAAGAAGCGAGTAAAATGGTGGAGTTGCTAGGACTAGAACCCGAGTTGGCTGAGACATTGACCGAATGTCCACTAAAGGGCGGACTCGATCCACTGGTTCCAACTGACCCCTTAATCTATCGGTTTTATGAGATTATGCAGGTTTATGGAATGCCGATTAAGGCGGTAATACATGAGAAATTTGGCGATGGCATTATGAGTGCGATTGACTTTTCAGTTGATGTAGAAAAAGAAGTAGATCCGAAGGGCGATCGCGTTAAGGTCATCATGTGTGGTAAGTTCTTGCCTTATAAAAAGTGGTAACCAAAGCAGCACTGGTTACGCCAAATGTTACAGCGTAATCAGAAATTCCAAATTCCAGACTACGTACATTCAAAAACATTGATTTCTCGTTCGTCTCACATCATGGTCAAACCTAAAACCCCTTACCCTCGTTCCGCAATGCCGGAAAATCATGTCTGTAAGTTGGCATTTGGAATTGCCGCAGCGTAATGCGTTGCTAGTTGTAGCATAGAGGATAAAATGGGATGTGATGGATCTATTCTCCTATCCTTGTCCTCTATACGGCAGCGCAGAGGTTCGTACTCACAGTTGCTATGAGGGGATGATTCATCACCAGGTAAGACTTTTTTCGAGATCATCACCTCATTGACGTAGGCGCTGTTCTATAGCGTTTTTCACTTGGCTAGACTATAAAAAAACTGTGGAACCTTTACTTCTGCAACAGGTCAAGTGAGTCGCGGCGGACGTTGGCAAAGCCTCGCCTTTGGCGATATGCATCCGCACGCCGCTATATCTCAACCTTTTCCAGTTCTTTCTCAATCATTGGCAGTTCCTGCGCTCTCGGGTGCCGGAGCGAGTAGGGAGAAGCCCCAGAGAATTGCTGACCGATGATGCCCATCCTTATTGGCTAAAGTTGCTGGGCTTCGAGCGGTTTCAACGAGCTTAGAAATTGACTCAACAAGCTGGATAGATCATCGGCGACGATGGTCTATTTTGTGCTGCGAGTGTTACCTAAAATTGGCTGTTTTTAAACCACGCCACTAGCTCTAAAGTCTAGCCTGCAGCTTGATGAGCGCAAGGCTTACCCCAGCCAAAAATATCCAGGAGGCTACGGCTAAATAGAACGGCCTAACGCCTGTTTTACTCAGCTTTTGGAGACTGGTTTCAAGCCCCATAGCGGCCATTGCAATGCAGAGTAGCCATTGGTTAAGGCTCAGCAACAGGATTTTTAAACTAGGCGGCACCATCAATATGCTGTTAACCACAACCACCAACGCAAACAGCAAGACAAACCAGGGTACCGGAATCTTTATGAGCTTCATCCCGGTTGTTGGGTGCTGAGTATGGGAGTCTTTAGCCTGCCAACCCAGCAGCATTACCAGAGGAATCAAAAGAAGGACTCGTGAGAGTTTGGTAATGGTTGCCAAATCGCCACTGGTAGCTCCCCGCTGAAAGGCGGTAGCTACCACCTGAGCCACCTCGTGGATAGATACGCCGCACCAGATGCCATAGTCTGACGGATTTAAAGTCAGCAGTCTGGCTAAGAAAGGATAAAAGAGCATGGCCAGGGTTCCAAGGGCAGTGACTATTGCCATCGCGTAGGTAACATCTTCTTCTGAGCTTTCGACTACGGCATTGGTCGCAACTACTGCCGAAGCTCCGCAGATAGAGGTGCCCGCTGCAATTAGCAGCGTGAGCCTGGGGTTAATATATAAATAGCGCCCCAGCCAGCAGGTGAGGTAAAAAGTGCTAACCGAACTGATCACAACAATGCCTAACCCCGCTGGGCCAACGGCCAGCACATCGTCAAGGCTCAGCCGCAGCCCCAGCAAAATCACGGCCAGCCGCAAAATTCGCTTCATTGCAAACTGAATGCCGGGACGGTAGTTCGCCCGAATCGGTATCAGCTGCTGCCAGCTAATACCCAGTAAAACAGCCAGTAAGAGCGGATTCAGTGCCTCCACGCCCAGTATCTGGCTCAATCCGATGGAGCTGCCTGCCATCAGCCCGGTGAGTAGCAAGCCTGGAAGGAGAGAGAATTTTGCGGCTGTTTGGCTGAAGGCGATCGCCTCAGGCGGAACTTGGGAATCTCTAGACTTTTCAGGTATTTTCATAATATTTTTTTGAGAGAATTCTGGGAGGAATTTTTTGGGGCTCTTCCGGATCTCCCGTGGTAGACACTAGACATAGCGAAACCCTACGAAGAGGATGTCCCTTTTTGGAAAAATCGCTGATACCCGACAATGTCGAGGGTCAGTCGTTGGAAGATGCGTCCGACATCAAAAATGCCGTAACATTGACGCTTTAATACCTTGATTTGATTATTAAAGCCTTCGACAAAATCCCTGGTCTGACGTTCTAGAAATCAATTGGTAATCTCATCAAGCCAATTACTGAGCGTCGTTAAGAAACTCTCAAAGGCTTCGATTTCATACTTTCGTACTCGCTTACACCATGCTTGAATCGTGCATTTAGCGTCGGCTTTGGTGTAAGCCTGATCAAAAATATCTGTCAGTTCTTCCCTCAAGAAATGGGTTCGGGCTAGTTTTTGGGAATAGGTGAATAAGTGAATAATCTCTCTAACTGTGTCAATTCTTCGTCTTTTTGAAAGGCTAGAATCCCAGCAGTAGCAGGGCTAGCTAGTTCATTTCTTAGTCGTCGGCAGTATAAACCAGCCTCCTTTCTCGATTTTGCTGATGTTGATAACTCGGACATTGGGAAGGTCTAGCGGGATCTGAAGATGGTTGCTCATCGCTCAGGGTTTCCTTGGTACCAATGTCTCTATTTAGGGCTTGCTGAATAATTCAGAAGCACTGGTATATAGTCGTTTCAGATAATAAAGTCGAAGTTAAGTGCAAGGTCATTTTATGAGTTTTCAATGATTTCAGCCAAGTTACCCTTGTACCAACCTATCGATACAGCCTAAAAAGATAACGTATTTGCGTCGGTTCAGCCCTGAAAAAGGCAGATTAGACTTTTTCAGCAAGCCCTATTTATTATCCCATAAGTCCCTTTTTCTATCTAGATGCTAGATGTGGGGGGATCTACGGGAGATCCAGAAGAGCTATTTTTTGAGGAATTACCCCCAGAATTAGGTCAGTAGTGCCACAGTCGATATTCCCAACAGCAGACCTAGTACGAATCGGCGAAAGAGCCTTTCATTTACCCGCTTAAAGCAAAAGCGACCCAGCAACAGGCCAATGATCAGCGCAGGTACAAACTTGGCAAATAGCTGCCAGACCGGTGCTGTGATAATTCCACTTAGCCAGAACGAAATTAAGGCCATGCCCTGAGTCAGTGCAAAGAAAACGATAAAGTTCGCTCGATTCGCATCGGCGGGATTATCTCCAGACATTTTGTACAGCACTACAGGCGGTCCCCCAATTCCACCTAAGCCAGTGAGCATACCACTGATAGCTCCAACGCCAAGGGTGCAGGGCAGAGGCATAGCAGGAAACCGCCGTTTGCCAGCTAGTAGAAGCAAAAGCACAAATGCAAAAATCAGCCCACCGATTATCTGGCGCATTAAGATCGGTTCTAGTAGGGTGAAAAAATGCGCACCTAAAGGCACCATTAGCACGGCACTCAGCACTAGAGGAAGTACCTCCCGCCACTGCGTTTTTTTCAGTGCTTCTGGTAGTAACCCCGCGCCTGCTGTAATCTCTAGCAGAATGACTGCCACAACTACCGACTGAGGTGGAAACAACAAACTCAGAGTCGGAACCAAAATCAGGGCCGAACCAAACCCGGCAAAGCCTCGGGTGAAACCAGCGAGAACTACCCATCCCAAACCAACTAGCCATTCTGTACCCATGCGGATGTCCCAAAACAATCATCAATGTGAATAAAATTGGGCTAGATTATACCCATAGTTCTCGCAATCGCAAGACTCGGCTATTCCATCTCATCTCAACGCAGCGCTTACCGACTTGAGACTTGGCGCGAAAGTGTTGTTTAGCCCCTGCGCGATCGTCTCAAACACCCTCGACAGCGGCGCAGCCTCATCAGCCAATGGTAGGGGCTGTCCCGAATCACCCCCCGCACAAATATTGGGATCAATCGGCACCTGACCCAGTAGGGGTACAGAGAGCTCTGCGGCCATTTGCATGCCACCGCCCGTACCAAAAATAGAGGTGCGATCGCCGCAACACCCACAAATCAAATAGCTCATATTTTCCACTAAGCCCAGCACCGGCACCCCCACCTGACGAAACATATGAATACTTCGCCGCACATCCGATACAGCCACCTGCTGAGGCGTTGTCACCATCACCACCCCACAAATGGGGCTCTCTTGAATAATCGTAATCTGCGCATCTCCTGTCCCCGGCGGCAGATCAATGAGCAAATAATCGAGATCTCCCCAGTCCACCTCCTGAATAAACTGGGTGATAATCTTATGCAAAACAGGGCCACGCCACGCCAGCGGATGCTCCGGCGCAGCCAATAAACCAACAGACATCACCTTAATGCCGTATGCTTCTAGCGGTTTAAAGCGATCGCCCTGCGCGGTCTTTACAATCTCCACGTCAGCATGCCCCAATCCCATCATTTGCGGCACGTTAGGGCCATAAATATCGGCATCTAGCACGCCTACCTTGGCTCCTGTTTTGGTGAGCGCAGCCGCCAAGTTTACAGCCGTTGTTGATTTACCGACGCCCCCTTTACCGCTAGAAACAGCTAGCGTTGTGCGCACACCCGGAATTGTACAGATCTGAATGTAGGCTTTCTTACACCAGCCCAAGTTAGCGAGCGAGCACTGAGCCTGATTTTTTAAATCCTGCTGATGAACGCCCACATACAGCCGAAAATAAACATAGTTATCTACCACACGTAAATTGCGTACCATCCCTAGATCAACAATATTGTTGTTTAGGTTCGGTTCTATCACCTTTTTAAGACAGGCGATCGCAGCTTGTTTTCGGGCAGCGGCGGCCAAACTCGTCTCAGAGGAGCCATCGGCGGTATTAGCTGTTTTAAAAGACTGGCGAATAAAAGGAGACTCGTGGTTAGGCATGGGTAGTTTCTGCTAGCTTGTCCTGGATTTTTTGAATGGCTCGCCCAGAAAAAATCTGAACATCGCGGTCGGGGTCATCGAGGGTTTGTTTTAGAGCCGAGAGTACCTCTGGATTACCGAGATTGCCAAGTGCGATCGCAGCATCCCGTCGCACGTCCGAATATTCATCGGACAACGCTTTGACCAGGCTAGGAATCACCGTATCGTCGGCAACTCGCTGCAACGCCCGCGCTGTAAACTTCCGCACTTGCCAGTGTTCATCTTCTAGGGCGCTAGTCAAAGCCTCAATAGCCGCTGGGGTTGCCTGTAAGTCCAGCGCCTGAGCGGCATTTCGTCGCACCTGCCAGTCAGCATCTGTGGTCAGCGCGTGACACAGCGTGGGCACTACCGCCTCATCACTTAAATGCCCCAGCGTCAAAATAGCAGAGCGCCGAACTTCCTCGCTTTCATCACTGGCCAACACCAATGCAGGCTCAAACCGCACCACCTGGTTAAGGTATCGGAGGGTCACCACTGCCGATTCTCGCAGCGCCGGACTCTTTGACTTAAAGAAAGGGGCGATATAGGGAAGCGCCTGCGCATCGTGAATCTTCCGCAGCAGAATCAACACATTTAGCTGAACGGTTTCATCCTCTATTTGCACCTCATCAAGCAGCGTGAGCAAGTCATCTGGCGACACCATTTCTTTTAGCGCGGCTAACGCCTCCACCCGAACCGCTTCTGGCTGAGTAGATCCCAAACATTTGAGCAAGGGAGGGATGGCAATTGGGTTCGCCATTTCCCACAGCGCCATAACAGCAATCTCTTGTATCTTTGGGCTATCATCATTGAGAGCCACAATCAGGCTCTCAATCGTATCTTCATTGCCCAAGTGCTGAAGCGTTTTCGCCGCGACTAGGCGATCGTTGAGGTCAGGAGATTGCAACATCTCTACCCACTGCACCACTTCGGGATCGAGTTCTGAATAGGTCATCGGTTACCAGTCTCCCTATCGCAATAAGAACGGAATTTGAACAGTGATGGCATTGGTGGGACATTCCTTTTCACAAGGAAGGCAAAACCAACATTCGTCGTATTTCATGTATGCCTTACCAGTTTCTGGGTTCTTTACTAGTACATCTAATGGGCACACTTCAATGCAGGCATTGCATTTTTCTAGACATTTGGACTCATCGACAATCACAGGGACATCGACACGTTGGGTCGTCAGAGCCATAGGAGAGATTGGGGTAAAGAATGGAATGGAAAAAGATAGAATGGGAATAAGGATAAAAAGGAAAGGGACTGTAGAATTTCAGAGTGCTTATCGCACTGCCACGTCATAAACCTCCTGTTCCAAATTCACATCTACAATGTAAGGTTCTACCGCCCGCTTAAACATTTCCATTTCTCCATTTTCACCCTTTTTCAAATTTGCATGGCAGAACCATTCTTCATCGTTCTTCTCTGGGTAGTCCAAGCGATAGTGATACAGACCCCAGCGACTCTCTTTGCGATACAGTGACGCTCTAGCAGCCATCTCTGCACAGTCGCGAATGAAATGCACTTCCATACAGCGCATCAGCTCATGCGGATCGCGCGCACCCATCAAATCTAAGGTGTCGTGATACCGCTCAAAGGCCGCTAGGCCAATTTCCATATTAGAAGGAGACTTAGGCGGCTGAAGATAGTCATTTACGTAGCGTCTTAGCTTATATTCCACTTGCGTATGGGGGACACCATCGGGTCGATTCATCGGCGCATAAATGCGAGCTTTTTCGGCTTCTAAAAAGGCGGGGTCGGGTTCTATATGGTCTACGCCCTGGACATATTCCATCGCGTTTAGGCCAGAGAGTCGCCCAGAAACAAACGCCCCAATCATATAATTATGCGGCACGCTAGCCATGTCGCCAGCTGCATAAAGACCCGGAATGGTGGTTTCTGCCTTTTCATTCACCCAAACGCCAGAGGCACTATGGCCACTGCACAGGCCAATTTCTGAAATGTTCATTTCTACCCCATGTGTGCGGTAGTTTTCTTGGCGACCTTCGTGAAAACGCTCTCGACTTGGCCGCTCGTTTGCCCATAGGACTCGCTCAATTTCTGAAATGGTGTCGTTATCTAGGTGATACATCTTTAGATGCACAGGACCTTTGCCAGAGTTTAGCTCTTTCCAGGTTTCGAGCATCATTTGGCCGCTCCAATAGTCGCAGTTGATGAAGCGGTGGCCTTCGGCATTGGCGGTGTAGGCTCCAAATGGACTTGCGACATAGGCGCAGGCAGGGCCGTTGTAGTCTTTAATCAGCGGGTTGATTTGGAAGCACTCAATATTGGTGAGTTCGGCTCCGGCATGGTAGGCCATGGAGTAACCGTCGCCTGCGTTAGTAGGGTTCTCGTAGGTGCCGTAGAGGTAGCCGGAAGCGGGAAGGCCCAAGCGGCCACAGGCACCCGTACAAAGCACAACGGCTTTTGCCTGAATGACCACAAAGTCTCCTTTGCGCACGTCAAAGCCGACTGCGCCAATCGCACGGCCATCTTTCACCATCACGCGGGTGGCCATCACTCGATTAGTCACCCGAACTTTGTGGCGTTTTACTTGGCGGGTCAAGATCTTTTTGAGGTCTTTTCCTTCTGGCATGGGGAGCACATATTTGCCGACTCGGTGAACCTGCTTGAGGTCGTAGTTGCCTTCGTGATCTTTTTGAAACTTCACGCCCCAGCTTTCGAGTTCTTGAATGACTTCGTAGCCCCAGCGCCCGGTTTGGTACACCGACTTTTGATTGAGGATACCGTCGTTGGCGATGGTGATTTCTCTGACGTACTGTTCAGGGGTAGAATTGCCCGGTATCACGGCGGTGTTCACGCCATCCATGCCCATTGCGATCGCACCACTGCGGCGAATATTCGCTTTTTCTAAAATCAGCACATCTGCATCAGGGTTAGCCTGCTTTGCCTTGATGCCTGCCATTGTGCCAGCAGTGCCACCACCAATCACTAAAAAATCTGTTTGCAGGTTTTGAATATTCACGAAAATTCCTCATTTCAATTTAGATTAGACTTTTTTAACCGATGTGATTTCAACCAGTATGAACTTCAATCGATTTGAAAGATCCGGAAAACAAGCAGTCTTGAAGAAAGAAAACGAGCGTATCTGAATATTTCCGCTCCTGTGCATTCTTCTCCTGTGCAAAAGTGTCCTAATCAAGAATCTTCTGTAAGTAGCCTGTGCACAGTTAATTACACTGAATTCATGCGGAATGCTTGATCAGAGCCAGTCTGTTTTGTAATTAATACTGCACAGGTACTTAAGAGCCTATGGTCGGGAGCTTATGGTCGGGAGCCTATGGTCGGAAACGTTTACATCCCTAGTTTAGAAAAGCTTAGAGGGTGTTTCAAGCAGCTTGGTATCCAAACGCACAGTTTGTCGATTGATTTATTTTATATATTGATAGAAATCAGTAATAAGATGATGGCTCAGCAACAAAAGAATCTAAAAATATTGTGATGCTCAAATGAGGATCACAATTAATAAAGCTCATGGTTCACGCAAAATATTTTGCGACTCTGAAATGCAATCGAACCGCTAAAATAAATGAGCTAGCCGTGCGATAACGCGCTTCAAAGAGCGTGCTCTCCTACTGCGACAATGAACCTATGGAAATTTACCAGCTCAAAGTCTTTTTGGAAGTGGCTCGCCATCTTAGCTTTACCGAAGCCGCAGATATGCTGAATCTAACGCAGCCTGCGGTCAGTGCCAAAATAAAATCCTTAGAACAAAGCTTAGGAGCTGACCTATTCGATCGATTAGGTCGCAAAATCAAGCTGACGGTAGCCGGTGACTATTTGCTAGAAATGGGCCCAGGACTCATAGAGATGGAAGGTCGGCTAATACAAAAAATTAAAGAAATTAAGCAAGGTAAGTTTAGCCACTTAAAAATTGGCTGTACGGTGAATGTTGCTAATGGCTGGCTGCCTAAAATATTGTTTGAATATCGTCAGAAACATCCCAGCATTAACGTGCAGTGCCTGCCGTTTGAGTCGGTACATCAGCTCCACCAAGCTATTACTTTAGGGGAAGTTGACGTTGGCTTTTCTGAAACCAATCTAAACGGCTTTGACGAAATAGATTCGGTAGCCGTCGATAGCTTTCAATATTGCCTAATGGTCGCGGCAGATCATCGCTTGGCTAAAGCCGATTGGCTGAGCCTAAAAGACCTCACAGCAGAGTCCTGGGCGTTCCCAGCAGCGGCAACCCCAGAACGGCTAGCACTAGAGTCGCGGATCAATGAGCTAGGTATGCAGCTTTCAGATTTTAGCCATTATGAAATTGTGCATTCTTCTAGCTTAATGAGTACGTTCTTAAGCCAAGGACATTATTTAGGATTTGCCTCTAGCTTGCAGTTTCAAACTGAGTGCAAAGCTCAGATGTTGAAAGCAGTTTCGCTACAGGAGTTTTCGCTAAATATGAAGCTGTTTATGTTGCAGCTAAAGCGTACGCTAAAAAGTAATTCTTCCCCAAAGACGCTCTCTAAAGAGCCTTTGCAACAGCTCATTCAGCTAGTTACCCAAAGAACAGGACACAATCTCAACCGTGCATCTCCCCCCCCCCTGCCCAATCTTTCCATACCGGTTTATTTGAAGGCACCAGGTCTGTTCACTTGTCGTCCTAGCCTACCTAAAAAAATAACGATCTCTATTGGCACCCAAAACAAAACAATTCAGACGGTAACCGCAGGAGTCATTATTCAGCGGTTAGGACTGCTAGAACACTTCTTGCCTCGGGATGGGCAATACCATAACACCGAATACATCATTCACTGGCACGACTTCACTTCAGGTGCGCCTATCGTCAACGGCCTCCAGTCAGACAACTTAGATATTGGCATTTTAGGAGACTATCCTCTGTTACTCAGCGGGGTTTGTGCGGCAGATGCTACCGGCACTGTTGTTCGCCCGGTCGCGAAGACAAGGCTGGTGAGCTTTGTGGCGAGCAACCCAGATGGGGCAGGCAATACCATAATTGTGCCAAACCGCTCACCCCTGACGAGCTTAGACGATATGCGCAGTCGGGTGATTGCGGTGCCCTTTGCCTCAGCGGCTCACGGCATGGTTATGCGATCGCTGGCGCGGGCGAACTTACTGCCGGAGGTAACGCTGACATCTATTGATAATCTCAACCTGCATCAGCTCACACCGCGAGATAATCGGGCAGATGGTTACGCTTATTTTGCACCCTTGCACGACATTGCCAATCATAAAGGGCAGTTTCGCCGATTGCTAGAAGCTAACGTGGACAAGCTGCCCACATTTCACGGCATTGTGGTGCGAGAAGACTTTGCTGAAGCGCACCCAGATATTGTAATTGCTTATCTCAAAGCGTTGATTGCGGCGCAGTACTGGTATGCGACAACGCCCAGTGCGCTGTCGCTCGTGAGTAATTGGGTCAGGCTAAATCCTGAAATTGTAGCGAAGACCCTAGACTATAATCGCTCAGGCGCAACAGGGTTGTTTTTCCCAGAAACCCAAATTCGTACAGACTGGATAGTTGACCATATTGCACAGCTTTCCACCATTTCGGGAAATGAAGGCTTAAGTGAACTCAATCTGGGTACCTGGATTCAGCCAGAACTGTTAGAGACGGCGCTATCTTCTTTATAAGAGTGTCTTCTTTTCTTGTGTGCTGGGTGTCGGCAGCGAGTTTGGCAATACCGATCGCTTGCTGCATCGCTAGAGTGACACATAGATCGGAATTGGGTGCCTCTCTCGTGGCAAGGGTTTGAGTCATACCTTCTACATTGAGAGCCTAGTAAAAGGGGTTCGATTTCGCACTTCTGGGGCAACCGAGGCGATCTATAGCGGTTCCTGATTGCATTGACTACAATCATGTCGTTTAACTCAATCACCAGCAATTCCGAATTCAAAATCAATTGACGCCATTTCAGTCAATTAACCCTTCGGCAGGAGTCAAATTTTAACGAGAATCGATGGTTTCCAGTGTCTGTGAGTTGGAATTCGTAATTCCTGTTCAATCACCCCTATTTCACCGATCACAGCCACAACCATTTGGACAAAAAAAATTTATGAGTTCACTTAAAATCGTTATCCACAAAAAGACCCACAGCTCGGTATCTGTACTTAGAGATACAAATGCTAGATAGCCTCACAGCTTAAATAAGGCCATTCACAAGGAGTCACCTAAACATGAAGCCTAATAATTTCATCTGCACCTGGTTGAAAAGATTTTCCGTTGTCTGTGTGTTGACCCTCTCTACGACACTTGTTGCTTGCTCTACAGAAACAGCAACACCCGGAGAGGAATCTGGTGAAACTGCTAGCGCCGAAGCTGGACCTACCGGATCTAACAGTGGAAAAACAATCCGAATCTCTATTGGCACACAAGATCAGGTGATTAATACAGCTGTTGGCGGTGCGACAGTAAGAGAATTAGGCCTCTTAGAAAAGTACCTGCCAACCACTGGAAAGTATGAGGGCGTAAAGTACAAGATTGAGTGGTCGAGCTATACCTCTGGCCCGCCTATTACCAACAAAATGCTTGCCGACCAAATTGATATCGGTCTGATGGGAGACTTCCCTGCCGTCATCAACCTGATCAAGTTTCAAGAAGAAGTAGAAGGGGTCGAATCAACCTTTATTGGCACCCTCGCCTACAGTCCTAACGGCGCAGGGAATGCGGTCGTTGTGCCCAAAGATAGTGACGTAGAATCTTTGGCCGATCTAAAAGGGAGCTCTGTGTCGGTACCCTTTGGTTCTGCTGCTCACGGCATGGTTCTCAAGGCGCTAAAGGATGCAGGCCTTGACCCAGAAAAAGATGTGAAGCTGATTAGCCAAGCACCCGAAGTTGGCGGCACCAGCTTACGAACCGGACAAATTGACGCCCATGCAGACTTTGTTCCCTTTGGAGAGCTGTTTCCCTTCCGAGGATTCGCTAAAAAGATTTTTGACGGTGCCCAAACAAATGTGCCAACGTTGCATGGAATCGTCGTTCGCTCTGACTTTTCTGAAGAGCATCCTGAAATTGTAGAGGCTTATCTCCAGGCGGTGCTTGAAGCAAATCAAATGTTTCGAGAAAAGCCAGAAGAGATTTCTGCTCAGATTGAAGAGTGGTCTGGAATTGAGAAAGAAGTCGTGTACATGTTCTTAGGGCCATCAGGTTTACAGCCGATTAATCCGAGTATTGGCGAGGTGCAGTTGAGTGCACTGAAAAATAGCATTGCTACGTTGATTACTCTGGGAAAAATTGAGTCGCCTGTAGATCCGGAAGATGTGACAGGATGGGTAGACGAAGGCTTTTTGAAAAATGCGATGGAGAAGTCGGGTTTGAACTATGACGAGGTGATTGCAGAGGGTGAAAGCTATGTGATTACTGGGAAAGATGCCCTGACGGATGAGGAGATTACAGATCCAAAAATGGCGGCTCAACTGTGGATTCAAGAAGAGCCGGCAGTGACTAGTTTTGCCTCGATTCCCAATATGGTGAAGCAGTTAAATACGTTGCAGGAAGAAGGAAAAGCAGCTGATGTCATTTTTGTGCATGATCGCAATAAGGGTTGGAAGCTGTTTGCAGAGAACTCTTACTATGTGACGAATGGCGATGAGGTATCGGCCTTTCTGTTGGCAGATGATGCGAAGGCGTTTGCGGCTGAATCAGGCGGCCAAATGACCAGCTTTAAGGACTTGCTGCAAACCTATGCGAGTGCGTCACAGCCTGTGCGGATGAGCCGATTGACGAGGGATCGGTTGTTGCTCGCGCTAGAGCGGGTGTTGCCGATGTTGGCAGGATAGATGGGGCAATCGCTTGCATCTTGTTCTCAAGTGATATGTCTTTAATTAAAGATACCGTTGATAGTAAGACTTTTGTACTGGGCTCAGCAGTGCTGTGCCCAGTACATCGATAGGTTATTTAATAGCCTCCCCCTAAGCCTTCCTGACCTTATTCTTTAAACCGCTTTTTATCATGGCTAGCACCATTCCTCAAGGTCGTGTTCATCCTCATACTGTTGCCCCGGTGCCAAAGTTGTGGCGAACACTCCAAACTCTCTTTTTTGTCAACCGCTCAGCTACTCGCTGTTTGTCGCTCATACTCTTTTTTGGTATCTGGCAGGTTCTGTGCATAACGGGCTTTAAGTTCTTCATTAATTTTCAGCTAGTGCCCTCTCCTTCGGAGGTCGTAGGCGCTACGGTAGAATTCTTTACGAGTGATCCGGGAGTCCATATCCGATCGAGTGTTTCGCGCGTGTTGTTTGGATTTGCGGTGGCCTCCGTATTAGGCATTATTTTAGGCCTGTTCATTGGCTGGTTTCAAATCATTGAAGATCTGATGATGCCTTGGTTGGAGCTGCTCCGACCGATTCCGGCAGTAGCTTGGATTCCCCTGGCGATTTTGATTTTTCCAACGGCTGAAACCGGGATGATTTACATCACATTTATTGGTGCGTTTTTCCCTGTTTTAATCAGTACGATTCGAGCAGTGGAGAACATTTTGCATGACATTGTGTTAATTCGAGTAGGGCAATGTCTGGGGGCCAATAAGTGGTTTATCTTTAAGGATATTGTGCTGCCGGGAGCACTGCCGGGGATTGCAGGCGGCCTGACGATTGGGATGGGAAATGCTTGGTTTTGCCTGGTGACGGCTGAAATTTTAGCAGGACGGTATGGTGTGGGCTATATTACCTGGGAGTCTTATGTGACGTCGAACTATCCGCCGATTGTGATGGGGATGTTGTTGATTGGGCTGATGGGGGCAGTGAGTTCTTGGGCGGTGGGACGCGGGATGCAGACCTTGATGCCTTGGCGCGTGATTAAAAAGCAGGGGACTTAGAAGGCGGAATGTGATGAGACTAAAATGTTAGGAGCAGATGCACGTGGGACGAGAGACATTGACGAGAGTGCCAAACATAGAAAATGCTGTAAAGGGGGCGGTGAATGTAGAAGGGGTGTCGATGATCTTTGGCGATTCCCCGCAGGAGAGGCTGCGTCATCGTGGCAAAACAAACCAAGTGTTGGACTCGGTAAACTTTCAAATAAAACCCGGTGAAATCGCTTGCTTGCTTGGGCCGTCGGGTTGCGGTAAGTCAACGCTGTTAAACATTATTGCTGGTTTTATTAAGCCGACATCAGGTTATGTGATGGTTGATCAGCAGCTGGTGACAAAGCCAGGGGCAGATCGAGGATTTGTGTTTCAGCAGTATTCTTTGTTGCCTTGGAAAACCACGTTTCAAAATGTGGAGTTAGGCCTGAAGATTAGGGGTTTGTCCAAGGCTGAGCGGCAGGATATTGTGGGCGAGTACTTGAATTTGGTAGGGTTGGCAAAGTATCGGGATGCTTACCCCAGTGAACTGTCCGGTGGGATGAAACAGCGGGCGAGTATTATTCGCGCCCTGGTAAATTCGCCGTCGGTGCTGCTCATGGATGAGCCTTTTGCGGCGCTAGATGCGCAGACGCGGCACATGATGCAAGCGCTGCTGCTGAACGTATGGGAAACGCTGAAGACAACAATTGTGTTTGTGACTCATGATATCGAGGAGGCCGTGTTTTTGGGCGATCGCATCTTTGTAATGGGCGTACAGCCCGGTCGTATTAAGGCTGAATTAACGATTCCCTTATCTAGGCCTCGCCAGCTAGATGACATGTTGACGCCAGTATTTACGCAGATTAGCCGCCAGGTGTTTGATTTAATTCGAGAAGAGACATTGAAGAGTATGGAGAACTAAATGCTCAGATGGGAAAAGGCACGATTGAGTTTGCTGCGCAGGGACTCAATCGGGTGGTGTCGCAAAAAGTGGTAGGATTAATAGGGTTTTGAGAGAGAAAGTATCGGAGCGATCGTGGTGGACTCAAAATCTCCGTTTAAGTGGCGACACTTTTTACCCGACATCATCCTGTTGTGCGTGCGCTGGTACTGCCGTTATCCTTTGAGCTACCGAGACTTGGAGGAAATGATGGCAGAGCGAGGGGTGAGCGTCGATCATTCCACGATCAATCGCTGGGTATTAGACTACGCCCCAGAACTGGACAAACGGATTCGACCGCACTTGAACCCCACGAACGATTCGTGGCGGGTGGATGAGACTTACATCAAGGTCAAAGGGGAGTGGAAATATCTCTACCGAGCCGTGGATTCAGAAGGGAATACCCTGGATTTTATGCTGAGCGCAAAACGAGACCACAAAGCGGCTGCCCGGTTTTTCCGCAAAGTGCTGAAAGAGCAGCATACCCAAGCACCACGGGTGATTACGGTAGACAAGAATGCGGCCTATCCGGTGGCTGTCGAAGCGCTGAAGGCGGATGAGACGTTAGAAGAAGAGACTGAGTTACGACAAAGCAAGTACTTAAATAATGTGATTGAGCAAGATCATCGAAACATCAAGCGCATTGTCAAGCCGATGATGGGATTCGGTAGGGCGAACGCACACGTTTCTTAATAATTATCAAACAGAGGATTAAGAAGCCATAGGATCTAAGGCAACCTCGTTTGCCCATGGATGCCTGGTATGACTCAATCTACTATTGCCACGTTGAAAGAG
>NZ_JAYGIG010000153.1:0-21873 GCF_034932105.1 Leptothoe sp. PORK10 BA2
GGATGTTCTGCCGTATTCGCGGTTACCTATCCACTCTACGCAAACAGGGGCATAACGTTCTGGATGCCCTCATGGGATTGTTCTCTGGAAACCCTATAACTCTCCTACCCCAGCCTGAGTAGTTACGGCTCTAGGGCAAAATGACCTTTCTAGACTTGGATAACGTTTCAACATTTCTCTAATTAACCTTATATGTGCTCTAGACGTTTTCTAGACATGTCTGAACTTCTATGTCCAGTGTTCTTTCGTCGGCCACTGTTTCATTAGCTTTGCGGCCATATTTAAAGGCTAACGAGCGCATTGATTTTAACGATCAAGGTATTCCTGAACATCGGTTATCCAATTACACCGAAGGGATGCAGGCAAATATCAACTTTTTAGAAAATCGTGAATGGTGTCAATACTATTTTGACACCCACCATCGAGTCGAGACATTTCGCTCTCGATGGTTGATGGCGACGGGCAGTTGGGATGGCAAAGTGGTAGTGGACATTGGCTGTGGACCAGGAAATGTCTATGCCACCGTTGGCGGTCACCCAAAAGCGTTAATTGGGGTAGATATTTCTCCGAGGGCATTAAAAATGGCAGCAGGTATAGGCTATACGCCCCTGCTGGCTGATGCCCATGATCTACCTTTGGCCGATGGCTGTGCTGATATTGTAGTTTTAAATGCTACCTTGCATCACTGTGATGACATGGCTAGGGTACTGGCAGAGGCAGCCCGATTGGTTAAACCTGGGGGGATATTGTTGACGGATCAAGATCCCCAACGTTCTGCCTGGAAATTTAGGGGTTTAGGACTCTGGCTACGACAGATTCGATTTCCTTTTTATCGGTTGATGCACAGCGTTCATTATTTACCTAGAAAATATCGCATTGCCAGACGAGCGACAGAAATCCACAATCGTGAGCCAGGAGACGGGCTAGATATAGGGTTTTATTATCAAGTTTTGGAACCCCTAGGATTTATCGTGGAAGTTCATCCCCATAACCATGACCTCGGAGCAGAAGTCCTCCAAGGAGAATATGGCAGGGGGTCTGAGCGACTGCGTTTGAGTCAGTGGCTATCGGGCATTGATGTGGAGTCAGCAGCGGCAGCCCAGTCCATGATCTGCATTGCCACCTGCCTTGGTTAAAGGTATCGGGTCAGGCTAATGCGATAGCGCTGCTTTTTGGTCACCATGACATCGCCAATTTCGAGGCGGCCTTTGCCACGAATGGCGACCAGATCGCCGGATTTTAGTGCGTAGCTGGACTGGGAAATGGGTTTCCAGTTGACCCGCACGTCTCCGGCGGTGATCATATCGGCCATTTTGCTCCGGGACATGCCAAATCCGGCGGAGGCAACGGCGTCTAAACGCATGGAGGCTTCTACGGTAGTCATTTCTTTTTTCTTCGGCTCCCGCACCTGTAGCTCACTCCAGTCAATGGGTTTGGTTTTGACTGGCACCGAGCGCACCTGGGTCAGGCTGCTCTGCAAAAACTCCACTAGCTCAGGCACAACGATCAGCTGAGCACCGCGCTCTCCGAGGACGATAATGTCTCCGACTTTTTCCCTGACAATGCCGGTGCCCAGCAGGGAGCCTAAAAAGTCCCGGTGGGTAGCGGTATCAAACAAAAAATTACCGGCAACACTGAGTAGGGCGAGGGGTAGGTCTTGCCCTTTTAGGGGGATCTCGGACCTGGCAATGGTCAACCGCTGCCGCTCTGCTTGGGGATACCCCCCCTGGGCCTGGGTGTGAATATCGGTTAGCCGCGCAAATATGGCCTGGGCTTCGTACAGCTCCGGCGGCGAGAGAAAATCCGTTGTGACCGGCTCCCAGGTGCGAATGGCCTGATCGGCTTTGTCAAGCACACGGGTCAGGATTTCGGTGTTTTCAACACCCTTGAGCAGATCGTCTTTAGGCAGCATAGGCACAACTGATTCTATGGAATGACTAAGCCCTTATATAGTACGTGGTGTTCGGCAGTACGTGGTGTTTGGTTCTGAGTTGAGATTTAAACAGGATTGGGTACTTGTGCATAACATACTGACATATGGAATACTTTCGATTATGTTGTCTGCTTTGATAGGGGAGTTTTAATCCCATGGCGGCTGTTTTCTCTTTATGAGACTTCTTTCACGTTTGTTCTTCGGAGATATCCTGATCGTTCTTGTTATTGCCAGCGGATCTACGTCAATAAATGTGACACAATTCATATCGGCACACGTAGCTAAGTCAATAACAACAGATACGCTATTACGCTTATTAGCTAGGTAAGTCTAACCCTTTATACCCTACCCCATAGACCTTTAATCCTTTTAATGAAAGGGGTTTAGCAGCCATATTCATTGTGTTCCCCTATGGAAATAATCTGGATATGTTGACATATTTGCCTATAGTTTATATCATCTTAGGGAGTGCTACCTGCCACAGAAAACCCATACAGTTTCACATTTAAGAAGAAAATGCGTCGTTAGGGTTCTCACCATTGCATCGAAAAGGTCCATTTGAATTTTTTGATACTTGGGTGGATGTGGTAATTTCTCAGGCTAGTTATTTAAAGCTCTTTAAAAGAGTTTCTTGGGAGACAGTCCCATTTACCTGTAGTTATTGATTTTCAAAAAAGTGAGCATAGTGATGTGACAGGGCAATTTATTGCTGAGATCGTATCTACGCTTCACTTAACTATCTCCCGATTAAGTGTGTTCCAAGCTAGAGAAGCCTTTGGCCGTCAGAGCTGATGATGTTTTAGCGGTCGGAAGGAGTCTTTTCTTCTTCAAAAAATTGCAGCTACCCCTTGCAATCTAATTCTTTAAAAAGCTAAGAACATGCAAAATCAAGCGTTTGAAAACGAAGTATTGAGACTGACGAACGAATTTCGTCAGCAAAATGGTCTCCGGGCCCTTGTGATTGATCGGAACCTGGATGATACAGCTAATAACCATAGCAAGGACATGGCCTTGCAAGATTACTTCTCTCATACTGGGAAAGATGGTTCTCAACCCTGGGATCGAGCTAGGAAGGAAGGCTATGAATCTGGGTTTGTTGGAGAAAATATTGCTGCTGGCCAAACCACTGCCCAGGCCGTTGTCGAAGGATGGAAAAATAGCCCCGGTCATCGTGCCAATATGCTTAATGCTAGCTATAACGAGATTGGCATTGGTCACTACTATTTAGAGAGTGATACTGGCAATGTCAATTACAGACACTATTGGACCCAGGTGTTTGGCAAGGGAACTATTGAGAACCCAGCACCCAGTCCAACACCAACACCTAACAATGCGGTTATTCAAGGAACTGACCGAGCTGATCGATTAATTGGGAGTGCCGAGAATCAAAGTATTTTTGGCAAAAAAGGTGATGATTTCTTAGATGGTAAGGGCGGTAATGATAAGCTCTACGGAAATGAAGGAAAAGATCTGATCCGAGGTGATGCCGGTAATGATCAAATTTGGGGTGGTTCCGGTGACGATCGTCTTCTAGGTGGAACGGGCTCAGATCAACTTGTTGGCGACGATGGCAATGATATTCTGCAAGGGGCAGGGAGGAGGACTGCGCCTGAAAAAGATGTTATGACTGGAGGCAATGGCCGAGATACCTTTGTTTTAGGTGATAAATCTGGTGCGTTTTATGATGATGGCCAGCCAGGCTCCATGGGACTATCGAACTATGCCCTCATAACTGATCTGAATGTTAGCCAGGGTGACATGATCCAGCTCAGCAATGACCATACCTATCGATTGGGGGCATCCCCAAATGGTGTCGATCGTGGCCAAGCCTTGTTTATTGACAATGGTGCAGGTCAGCAAGATGAGCTGATTGCCGTTATTCGTGGGTCGGGTAATCTCAACCTCAATAGCAGCACGTTTAAGTACATCTAATCTGCTATGAGCGCCAAAACTTAGTGGCCAACAGCATGGGATTGAGGTCTAAATTCCATGCTGTTGGGGATATTGAGGTTGTTGATGAATAGACCTAGCCCAACTACTGAGATTGGTCCTTTTTGGCGTAGATGTTTTTCAAGTGTTTTTTGACAGTGTTTTCAGAAATAAATAGGGCGTTGGCGATTTGTTTGTAACTGTAGTCCATACGCTTGAGGTGCCAGACGTCTGTTTCACGGGTTGTCAATCCGTAACGCTGGGCTTCTTGATGAGCCAGGGTGGTGAGGGATTGCTGACGATCTTCTAAGGTAATGAGAAAACAATCACTAGACTGATTGGCGTTGTTATTCCAATCAAACCACTGGGCCTTCATGTGGATAGTGCCATGGTTCGTGGAGATCTCGTCTTCTAGCACAATGGTATAACCGAAGGGAAAGAGATCTGATGGTTCCTCCTGATTTTCTAGCAGTTGTTGACATGGGTGCCAAAGTCTCTCGGGAACCGTTTGGGGGGATGACCAGGGCAGATCCTCTAGCAGAGCTTGGGCCCGTCTATTGCTGTGTAAAATGGTGCCGTTTTGGGCAGCAATCACCAGACCGATGGTGAAGCTTTCTATGGCCGCTAGCAGCAGATTGGTCTGCATGTCAAAGGAATCATTTAAGTTTCTCATTGAGACCGACTGGGGGGGAGCTACACGGGGAACAAGTTGCGTCTGACAAGCCATAACAAGGGAAAGTAATTGGCAAATGAAAATTGAAAGTTTGTAGCTTTGCTGAGTCTTGGGATGATTCCAGGTGCAAAATGCCTATATATGGCATTTCCGAAAGACTGGTTCATTTTTGAAATCAGCAATGGTAAATTCGTTGACTGCGCTAGGGAGGTTTTGAAGATTCGTATAAAAGGCTGAACCAATTAGTGGAAAATACGGATGTGCGTGATGATAGTTACTCCACGGTCTGCTTTGGTGTCTCCGTACGCACTGTGCCAGTTTACCCGGCGGCATAAAACAAGTCCGCTTGATTTCATGGTGTTGCAGGTCTGGGTGGGTTAGGTATGTGGCATGCTGTAGGGGCAACGCTTTTGTAGGCTTTTTTGTAGGATTGCGGTGTACGTTTTTACTCAAAAGATATCGTCGGAGTTAGAGCCCACGTTGACGCTGCCGCTCACGGCGGCGGAGCGCACCCGCTCTCGATATCGATACAGGATGGCCCATGGGATTACGGATGATGAAATATGCCTAGAACTCCCTCGGGGGACGACCTTAAGGGATGGGGATTGTTTGGGGGATGGTGGCCATACTGAGGTGCTAAAAATTGTGGCGAAACCTGAACCGGTACTAACGGTGCGGGCGGCGGTGGCCTCTGAGCCTGCGTTGCAGCTTTTGCGGGCGGCCTACCACTTGGGTAATCGCCATGTGGCTCTGGAGGTGGGGACTGATTATCTGCGTTTAACGCCGGACCCGGTGCTGGAGTCGATGTTGCACCAGCTTGGGGTGACGGTGGTGGCAGAGACGCAGCCTTTTCAGCCGGAGTCGGGGGCCTATGGCCATCACCATTGATGAGCAGGCTCTGCTGCGGTTGCTCCAGCTGACTAGTCCGGCGCTTCCTGTGGGGGCTTTCAGCTATTCGGAAGGGTTGGAAACCTTGGTGATACAGGGCCATCTGACCGATGGTGCCAGCTTGCAACAATGGCTATTGCAGGAGTTGCGCTATGGTGCGGTGCGGTTGGAGGTGGCGATCGCAACTCGTGCCCACCACCACAAACATACCCCTGACCAGCTCACCTATTGGAATCAGTGGCTCACCGCCAGCCGCGACACCGCCGAGCTGCGGCAGCAAAGCTGGCAAATGGGCCGGGCCCTGGTGCGCCTGGCCCAAAAACTGCACCCCGAACTGCAGCCCACCTTTCGGGACTGCGGCACCCCTTGCAATTTTGCTGTGGCCTTTGGCGTCCTCGCTGCCCATTGGGAAATTGATGGTCCTACCATGGCCTTGGCCTACTTACAAAGCTGGGCTGCCAACCTGATTGGGGCCGCCGTTAAACTGGTGCCCCTGGGCCAAACCGATGGTCAGAGCTGCCTATTGCAGCTAATTCCAGCCCTCAGTGCAGCGGCAGCGGACATGGTGTCCCTGGCGGATGATCAGCTGTATGTCAGTGGCTGGGGCGGTGCGATCGCAAGCATGCACCACGAAACCCTCTACACCCGACTTTTTCGCAGCTAGCCCAGCCCATGGATAACTAGAGGCACCTAAGCCTCAGACACCTAAGCCTCACGGAGCACATAGCCCACCCCCCGCACCGTCTGAATCAGGCGCTTTTCATTTTCGCCATCTATTTTCAGCCGCAGATAGCGAATGTACACCTCAATCACATTGGACTCACCCATGAAGTTATAGCCCCACACATTTTCCAGAATCTGATCCCGGGTGAGCACCTCCCGAGGATGTTCCATCAGGTACTTCAGGAGCTCAAACTCCTTCATGGTGAGTTCAATCACCCGACTGCCCCGCAGGGCCTGACGGTTGGAAATATTCAGGGTGAGTTCCCCAAACACCAGCTGCTCAATGCCGTGCTCGCTGGGTTGCAAATAGGCACTGACCAAGGCCAGAAATTCATCACTGCGGTAAGGCTTCAGAAAATAATCATCGGCCCCAGACTCGATGCAAGCCACCCGGTCATCCAAATTATCCCGCGCCATCATCAACAACATGGGGGTGCGGTCCCCCTGGGAGCGCAGCTGCTGGCACAGATCCACCCCCGACTCCCCCGCCAACATTCGATTCACCACAATCAGCGCCGGCTGACGTTTGCGCACTTCCTGCAGGCCCAAGTCAATCGTGGAGGCAACCACTGGAATGTAGCCCGACTCCCGCAGGTCATTACTCACATCCTGAGCCAGGTCTTCGTTCGCTTCCACGATCAATACACAGGGGGCAGCTTCGGCAATAGTCATGGAACTAACCTCCCGATTGGGTAACACACAAGACAAACATTGCCAAACTACAGGATGAACCAAGCTGGAAACAGTCCACCATAATCAGAGCTTTTCTTAAGATGAAATCACTCCAAGCATCAGCAATTCTGCCCATAATCTAATTTACGCCCTGATCTTTCAGACATCTGAACAGTGGCCCTAGGCCAATACTAGCGCGGGCGGATCTAAATTGATTGATAGCAGGACAACCTATGACCGTTGGAATTTGGGTATTGGGGGATCAGCTATGGGCGCATCAGGCAGCCCTAGCCAGTGCGGCGAACGCCCCGGTCATTTTGATCGAGTCCCACCGCCATAGCCGCGAACGGCCCTACCACCGGCAAAAGCTGGTCCTGGTTTGGTCCGCCATGCGTCACTTTGCCGCTGAGCTAGAGGCCCAGGGTCGAGCCGTCACCTACCAAAAGAGCACCGATTTTGAACCACCGCTGCGGCAATGGATTGAGCACCAGGGCATTACCGAACTGCGGGTAATGGAACCTGCCGACCGACCTTTTGCCCGCTTCCTAGATGCCCTGGCTCTGCCCTGTCCCCTCACCCTAGTCCCCAACAATCACTTCCTCTGGTCGGTGGCCGAGTTTAAGCAATGGGCCGACGGTCGCAACAGTTTACTGATGGAATCGTTTTACCGGGAGGGGCGCAAACGCTACGGCATATTGATGGAAGGCAGCTCGAAAAAAGACAAACCTGTGGGGGGACAATGGAACTACGACAAGGAGAATCGTAAGCCCCCTAAAAAAGGCCTCACCCCGCCTACTCCCCAACGGTTTAACCCCGATGCCATTACCCAACAGGTGATGCAAGAGGTGGCGGAGTTGGACACCTTTGGGGATCTGGACTCCTTTGACTGGGCCGTAACCCGCCCCCAGGCATTGCAGGTGTTAGACCACTTTATCCACCTGCGGCTAGCCACCTTTGGCCCCTATCAGGATGCCATGGTGACCGGGGAAGACACCCTCTGGCATGCACTGCTATCCCCCTACCTAAACATTGGCCTGTTGCACCCCCTAGAGGTCATCCAGGCTGCGGAAACGGCCTATCACGAGCAAGATTTACCCCTCAACAGCGTGGAGGGCTTTATCCGGCAGGTACTGGGCTGGAGAGAATATATGCGCGGTCTCTACAGCTATGTCGGCGAAGACTATCCCAACGGCAACTACTTCGAACACCACCAGCCCCTGCCCGAGTTTTTCTGGACGGGTGATACTCCCATGAACTGTCTGCACCAAAGCATCGACCAGGCCAAACGGACGGGCTATAACCACCACATCCAGCGGTTGATGATCCTGAGTAATTTTGCCCTGATCGCCGGGCTCTCTCCCCAGGCCGTAGAGGCCTGGTTCCATGCCGCATTCATCGATGCCTATGACTGGGTAATGCAAACCAACGTGTTGGGCATGGGGCTATATGCCGACGGTGGGGTGTTGGCCACTAAGCCCTATGCGGCCTCCGCCAACTACATCAATCGCATGGGGGACTACTGCAAAGACTGTCATTACAATCCCAAAGCCCGCACTGGAGAACAGGCTTGTCCATTTAACTTTTTCTATTGGGACTTTTTGGCCCGCCACCGCGACAAACTCCAGCACCAGGGCCGGATGAATTTTATCTTGAAAAATCTAGATAAAATGTCCGCCGAAGAGTACCAGGCAGTGCGGGACCATGCTAGTCAATGGCATCAACGGCACAATCACCCGAAACCGATGTTGCGCTAGTTAACTAGGCGCTGGTTTTGGCAGACCATTCTGCGATCGCAAGTTCCAACGCCGCCACCACAATCGTATTCATCGACTTCTCCTCAGTAGTCGCCAATTGTTGAATAGCCTTCTTCAATTGAGGGGATACATAGATTGTCATCTGTTCAGTTGGCATAGCTCACCTAGCTCTTTTGCACCTATAGGGAAGTCTAGGACACCCCAACGAACAGACATACCCACAAATGGCCTATGTTTATCCTCACAACTGCGCAACTTGTTCTAGTTTTGTAGTATTTAGTATTGTCTAAATCGCCAACTTTGTCTTAAGCAGCTCATAAAATACCCGCGAGAGATCTCGCCGTTGCACGATCTGCTGATCCTGAGGAGTCTGGGCAAAGGCCGCACCATAGGCTTGGGGCATCGCTCGTTTGACCAAAAAGCCCAGCTGCTGCCGAGTCATGGCCTGGTTAGGCGCAAAGCGCCCCCGCCCCACCCCCGCCACCATATCCTGAGCCTTCAGGGTTTCAATCGCTTCATAGGCCCAATGCTGCCCCGGTTGCACGTCGGTAAAGGTCGGGCTAGCTGGGGCAACCTTTTCCATCCCTAAAAGATTCACCAGGGCAGCACAGACCACCGCCCGGCTGGCACTGCCATAGGGTCGAAAATGGAGATCCTTCGCATTCTCACTGGTGATAATCCCCGCCGCCGCCATCACCTGAATCGCCTCAAAGTCAGAATCGGCATGGGACACATCATCAAACCAGACAATGGGAATCCCGTTGCGGGTGACAAAGCCCTGAAGTTTTCGCAATAGGGACTGATCCCCCACAATCTCCCGGGGTTGTTTGCCAGTCCAAACGCTGAAGGCAGCCAAAAAGCCACTGGCTTCCCCAATGGCCCATTCCACCGGATGCATCCGATAGGCGGCGTTGGTAATGTGGGTGGTGCCAATACTCTTGGCCGATAGCACTAAACCATCCGTATCCACGGGAACCAGGGCTGCCGCTGGCAGGGTGAAGGGCAAGGCAATCACATCTTTGCCCCTGGGGCTCACATGGCCATCCACCAAATTGCCATGCAGGTCTAGATAGTGGTACTGACCCACCCCGACGGTATCGTCAAAGGCGCGGGCGCGGGCCTGGTTAGGAAAAAAACTAGCCGCCACATCTTCATGGCGAATCGTGGTCAGGGCAACACCCCGACGAGCTTCACGGATATAGGGTTCCAGGGCAATGCCATCCTCGGTCCAGGTTAAGTCTCCCCGGGGTTTTAGGTCGGGCACTCCGTTCACCTGCAAAAAATGAATATAGGCCTTGGCGCGGGTGCGGGCCCGGGCAATTTGCTGCTGCCGCTCAGCCCGACTGAGGCCAATCAAGTAACCATTGCGATAGTCATTGCCACAGCATTGCCCCCGGTGGGGATGGTCAGAAGTACCCCAGTTAATCACCGCCACGTCCCCAGGGGACACGGTGGTTTTGTTCAAAGCTCGACGCTGCAGCCGCCGATAGCGAAAAATGCCAAAGGCATCAAAGAAATCACGTTTTTTCCAGGTTTGATCTTTATTCACCCAGAAATCACTCGTAAACTCCTGCAAGTTAAGCCAAGTCAACCGACCATATTCCTTCGGTGCTCCTATGGGCACCCCTTTGCCAGGGTGGGTATGCTCCACCACCACATCAAAGGTGAAGGACTGCTGACATTGGGGCCTGGCCTCCTCGGGTAAGATCGCTTCCCCCGTATCACTGCGGGCTTCCTGCCCCACCCGCGAAGGTAAATTAGCCACCTCTAACAGATCGCCAAAGTCAGTGGCCTCCACCACCACCTTGGCATGCACTGTAAACGAGTGCTGGGTTGTAGTATCTTGGCAGATCACACCGGTCACCCGGCGACGCTCGCCACTGCCCTTCCCGTCAGTACCACTAGCAAACAGCAGCGACTGGGGTTCAGCATAGGGAATCAACCTCAGCTTGCCCGACTTGAGATAGGGCAACAGGGGTTCATTTAAAGCGGTGGAGGCCACAACGGGGGTGGTGGATAGGGGGCACACCCAGGAACCACCCGGATCATCCACCGCTTTTCCGGCCACGGGCTGTAGCTGCCGTTGTCGTTGGCGAAACAGTCGCTGACTTTGGGAAATGGCAAATTCTTCCCCGCTCAGGGTCATCAGATCGGCCCGGTGGCGGAGTAAATCCCCATCGTCAGAGGCGGGTAATGCTTGGGCGGTAAACTGGCCCCCCACCACTCGTTTGGGCTGTACTAAGCAAACATCCAGCTGAAGTTTTAGGGCCGTTAGGGCTGTGGTATAGGCCGCCGTTGAGCCGCCAATCACGGCAATGGCGCAGTTGTAACTCGCGCCTTCTGCGGGCCGGGTCAAGGCATCGTCACTAAGCAAACCGTTGTGCTGATGAACCATCGGTGTCACTCCAAGATCATTCCATCATGGATCAAGGTCATGGCGGTGGGTCTAATTCACCGTAGTTTTTTATAAATTGGTCCAAATTGGTCCTGGGGTACAGTAACCTCAAATTATAAAATCATCACCTTTAGAAACCATAAAAAGCCATGCCCAACCAGCCCCCCGTTGTCAAAATCGACCCAGGCACCCTGCTGTTTATTGGCTGTGTGCTCATACTCCTGCCCCTACTGCTCACGGGTTTTCTTTCTCAATAGCGGATCGATCCAGGGCATGGTCAAAGGCGGCCCGTAGCTTGTGGATCATATATAGATCCTCGCGTCCCAGGCGGGCCACCCCTCGCATTACATAGCCCTGGTAGCGTTCGGGCAGGCTCACCCGGTGCATCAGCTGCTGTAGTAACTGTTTGAGACTGGCATATTCCGCTGGGGGTATGGGCTCACTGTTTAGCCGCTGGTCTAGGATCTGCACCTGGGTTTGGCCAGCCGATAGCTCATAGCTAAAGACCATGACGGCCTGGGCCAGGTTTAGGGATGGCTGCAGCTGGTGTTGGGGAATGGTGACCAGCAGGTCACAGGCATCAATGTCAGCGGACTTGAGGCCCGAGCGTTCGCTGCCAAACACAATGGCAATGCGCTGGAGCCATTCTCCCTTGGTTTGGAGATAATCGGGCAGGTCTCGGACGGAGGTGTAGTGGTGTTTTTCGTAGCGGTGGCGGGCGGTGGCGGCACAGGCTAAATCGCAGTCGGCGATGGCGGTGGCTAGGGTGTCGTAGACTTGGGCTGTTTGGAGGACATGTTGGGAACCGTGGGCTAGGGCTAGGGCTTTTTCTCCTTGGTGATCGGCTTTGGGGCGGACTAGGCGGAGGGTGTTGTAGCCCATGGTGTGCATGGCGCGGGCCGCTGCGCCAACGTTCTCAGGTTCTTCTGATTCGACCAAGACAAAGATTATTTCCATGGGGATTTATTATATTGCATCCCTCGGGCTGGTTAAAAATTAAGCTTATGGCTTTAGTTGGGGTGATTATTTTGGGTATCAACTTATTCAGCAGGGAAATCCTGGTTAGGTGGGGAATCAGGGGCCAGAAGCCAGAAGCCAGTGAGGTCCTGATTCCTGACTCCTGAATACTATCCTTGGGAAAACGTCCCGCTTTGAGTTGGTACCCATTATTTGCAGAATGTTCAGGGATTCTGTCTAAGGAATGCAGCTGAGACCGTTGGTGGGGAGGTTAAAGATGTTGCAGCCCGCCCCCTGTTTTCCTAATCCCTGATGGTCTCTTCCGTTGGCTTTAGATGATTAGATTTTCTTGCCTCAACCCAACCTAGGTATAACTTTCGGCTTGGAGTTCAAACATTTCTGCATATCGCCCTCCATGGGCCATCAACTCCCCATGGGTACCCACTTCAACGATGCGCCCCTGCTCTAATACCACAATGCGGTCCGCCATGCGTACCGTGGAGAAGCGGTGGCTCACCAGAAACGTCATTTTGCCACGGGTGAGCTGTCGGAAACGTTGAAAGAGTTCATGTTCTGCGATCGCATCTACCGCCGCCGTGGGCTCATCCAAAATCAGAATCTGGGCATCGCTCATAAACGCCCTGGCCAAGCCAATCTTTTGCCACTGACCACCGGAGAGATCCACCCCGCCGGAAAACATTTTACCCAAAATAGTTCGGTAGCCCTCCTCCAGGCCATCAATCACCTCCGTGGCCCCCGCCCCTTGGGCCGCCTGGGTTACCAGTTCCAGGTCTTCGCGTCGAGGCAAATTGCCAAAGCCAATGTTGTCCTGCACATCCAAAGCATACCGGGCAAAGTCTTGGAACAAAATTCCAATCTGACTGCGCAAATCTCCCAGGGAAAACTGTTGTAATGGCACCCCATCAATCACAATTTGGCCCTGTTCAATATCGTAAAGGCGAGTCAACAACTTTAAAAGTGTTGTCTTTCCCGACCCGTTCAGCCCCACCAGGGCAATACATTCCCCCGGTGCCACCGCCAGATTAATTCCCTTCAGGGTGGGCTGTTCTGAACCTGGATAGGTAAAATATACATCCTGAAACCGCAGCCCTTTCACCATAGGTTTAGGAAACGGTTGAGGATACTGGGGACTCACCACCCGAGGAGAGATATCCAACAGTTCAAAATATTGTGAGACATAGAGATTATATTCATAGAGGGTGGCCAGATTCAGCAAGATTGACTCAATCAGGGTCTGGGCCTGTTGAAACGCCCCCGCATATAGGGTGAGATCTCCCAGGGTCACCAGCCCGCCTATGGTTTGCCACAGCACCAAACCATAGGCCCCATAAAACCCCACCCCACCCAACAGTTCAATACTCAGCTGCGCCAGGGACTGTTGCCCCGCCAGACGGCGCGACTCCTGGTTAAACTCATGGCGAATGGTGCGATACTGCTCCACCATGTGCTGCCCCAGGTTAAACAACCGTACTTCTTTGACATATTGCTCATCCGTCAACACCTTGTAAAAGTAATCTGCCAAACGGCGAGACGGGGTCTGGCGACGGTTCATCCAAAACCGCCGCTGGGAATACTGAATCCCCACCCAAAACGTGGGTAACACACTCACCAGCAACAGCGCCATCACCCCAGGGCTAAACCGCAGCAACAGGGTGAGCAGCCCCACTAACCGAGTTATAGACCCCAGCAGTTGGGACAGCAGCTCCACCACCCGCAATGGATAGGTACTGCCGCTCTGCTGCGCCCGGTTGAGCACATCATGAAATTCAGCCGACTCATAGTGGGCCAAATCTAGGCGCATGGCCTGTTGCAACAGCTGCACATTGGCATGGAGCAAAAACTGATCGTGCAACACCCGACTCACATAGCTACTGAGCTGAGTCAGCAACTCCTGCAGCAGCAATAGGCCAAACCCGGCCACCAGCAGCAGCCATAGTTCCGACGTAAACCCCACCGTGCCGTTCGCCAGGCTCAGTACCACCTGATCTACCACCAGCTTACCGATATACAGCTGGGCCACTGGCACCAGGGCACTGACCAGGGTCAGTCCAAGATTTAACAGGAACCACACCGGAGCCGCTACCCACACCAGCTGAATTAGCCGGGGAGTATTGCCCCAGAGGCTCAGCATTTCTTGATAGTAACGACGCAGCTGGGGGAGGGGGTTAGGCAAGGTAGAGCGCACGGGGAAGCAAGTGATGGGTTTGGGGTTTGCATTGTAGCGCTCTATCTGGATGGCTATCCTGGCACCCTAGGCATCCACCAAGCCCAACTTAATCGCCTTCACAATCGCCTGGGTGCGGCTCCGCACCTGAAGCTTGTCGAAAATCGCCGTCAGGTGCGCCTTCACCGTCGCTACCGTAATGAACAGCTGGTTGGCAATTACCTCATTGGACGCCCCCTGCACTAACCAATGGAGCACCTGCTGTTCTCGATCCGTCAGTCGCACCTCCTCACGGGCTTTGTGGTTAAGTGCACCATGGGCATGGAATAAGCGAAAAAATCCACTAGCCAAATCTGGGTCCAAATAGACTTTATCTTCTAGGACTGTGCGTAGCGCATCTTGGAGCTGGGTGGCGAGCTTATCTTTGACCACATAGCCTTTGGCCCCGGCCTGCATCGCCTGGAAAACCCATTCATCTTTCCGGTGGGCCGATAGGCTAAGCACCCGCGTATCTACCTCTAGGGTCTTTAAACCCTGCAATACGTCCACCCCCGTCCCCTCCGCCAATTCCATATCCAATAGGGTAATCATTGGGTTATGGATTTCGATCATCTCCAGGGCCTGTTGGGCTGATGTTGCTTCGGCCACCACCTCAAATGGGGCAGGGCCATCGGTAAAAAAGCTCAGCAGGGTGCGTAGCCCCTGCCTAAATTCAGTATGGTCATCTACCAAAAGCACGGAAATAGCATCAGTCATTGCGGATGCATCTAAGGAATGAATCGTGACATCAACCACATCCAAGCTGGAACCTATGGTGGAACCCATCATTTCTCCTGGGGTAAAACGTCCGTTTTGGATGTCAAAAAAGGACATACATTTGAAACTACGGTGGGACTAAGGCTTTTATGCAGGTGCCGTCCATGTGCCCTAAAGCAGCATGGTGGGGCTGAATCGGGAGAATCTAGCTCTGGCAAGGTAGGAAAATGGAAAACTTGGCTCCCCCTTGGAGCAGGGTTTCGGCATCGATGCTGCCCTGGTGGTCTAGGATAATTTTTTTTGCGATCGCAAGCCCCAACCCAGTCCCGCCATAGCGCCTTGAATAAAACGGATCAAATAATTCAGCCGGAGTCATATCACCCAACCCAGGCCCCTGATCCCCAACCGTAATCAATACCCCCTGGGGAGAGACCTGCCAGTCAATCGTAATCGTCCCCCCGGGAGGACTAAAGTAAATCGCATTATCCAGTAAGTTTTGAAACACCTGGGTGACCTGCCACCCATCCACCACAAGAACCACCGGCCGCTCTTCTGGCTGTAGTATTGTTTGTAATATAGAAAGTTGTTTGTCTGCAATCCTGGGTGATAACAACTCGATCGCATCCTGCCATAGGGTGGACAGGTGATAATGCTCTCGCCGCAGATCAACCTGTTTACCACAGTTCAGTAAACCACTCAGATTAGTAGAAATGGTGTCAACCGTTTTACCAATGCAGCCTGCCTGCTGCCTCTGGGTCTCGGTCTCTGCCCCTAGTTCAATATTTTTAGCATAAAGGCTAATTAAGGCCAGAGGATTCCGCAGCTGATGATCTGCCTGTTGCAAGGCCTGCTCTAGGAGCTGAATTTTAGCTCGTTGACGCAGATTCTCTTGATAGAGGGTGAGATACTGCTGTAACAGCTCAGCATACTCTTTGACTAAATCTCTTTGAAAGTGAGAGATCTGTTCTGCTGTATTGAGCAACAAATAATCCCAATGGGCATTGGTCTTCCCCAAGCCGCACACATAGGCCTGGGAATTATCAGACTCAAGGGATAGGGACATCAGTTCTAAAAACGGCAGATTGCCAGAAATCCAGCGCTCTGACTCTAAATATGACCTAATTTGCGGACTGGCGATATGATTTCCCTGGGATGAAATCATATCGCGCTTACTTTCAAGCTGATTCCAGCAAACTAGCCAAACGTCTAACAGCGGTAGCTTTTCGCTCAGGCGATTCAGCTGCAACTGGCACAGCTGACGCACATCCGCAGATGGCATGGAAACCTGGCGGCCATTGATGGAAGGAGGTGCTGTATCCATCGGCAAAATCAACTCCTACCTACCGGTAACTGTAGTACAAACCGTGATCCTGTCCCCCTGGTACCCTAACTAGAATCAACATTTTTTCGTCAATATGCAAGGGGTTACGGCAAATTTGGGTGTAATTACGCAGTTGGATAAATTGATCAGAACATGGGTAATTTTGCTCACAAAACCCCATAAAAAATCATTTTTTTGCCCGAAACCGCTATCACCAGAGAGCTCCAGAAATATGCAGTCAATCTACTTTTGAAGTCATGAAATCATCATCACCGGGATTAGACCTTTGACCAATTGGCCTAGATACAACCATCCCCTAGGTTGATAGTAAGCGCATTTCGTTGACATGTTCGCTATCATAGGTTCGCCATCTTTGCGTGAAGAGGCGGGCCTTTTTTATTTGAAAAGGAGCCTGATGGCGAGCCATAGGCTACACGCGCGTAGGTGATGTGCTTAAGGCAATAGATCCTCCTGCGTATCGCTAGACCTAACCCTAATCGTCACAACCTAGGCTTTCACGGGTAGAAATGCCGGTCACGGGGTTCATCCCATCCGCCCGTTCACACAGATACTTAACTTGAAACCGGTCAAGAATCGTGTAAGAAAAGTCTGCACCGGTAATTTCGGCCTCGGCAAAGGTACTGCTGGTCATCAGGGCATCGTTGATGATGGCGTTGGTGAGGTCTGACCCCGTAAACTCTACCCGGTCTGCAAATGAGTCTGAGAGGTTAGCGCCGGTGAGGTCGGTACGGATGAATTTGGCTTTGGTCAGGATGGTGCCACTGAGATCGGCACCACGAAAATTGGCATCGCGCACTTCTGCCGCCGCCAGGGAGGTCCCCGCCAGGTTGGCATCTTCAAAGTTACGTCCGGTGAGGTCCGTCAGGGTGTAGTTGATGACGCCGGTCGCTGCGATCGCACCCCCAGGCCATGCGGTGCAGAGAAACGTAATGGCCACCATACTCATCAGGGTGAGACTAAACCGCTTGAGACTAAACCGCTGCCACCTAGTCATATGCCGCTCCTATATACCTACCGCAGCTTTAATCATAGGGGAATTGCGAACCTACACCCATGGGTCTTGCTCATCGTCCAAATCATCTTCTTGAGCGGTTTCGGCAATCGTTCTATTCAATTGCGCTAAGTCTGGATCTCCAATCTCTGGATCTTCCATGTCTGTCTTTTCAAGGTTTGCAAAAATATTCGCATCCAATGACTGGGGGGTATTCTCCAGGGTAAACCTAGGCCGCTGAGCATCTTCGGGTAAAGTTATATCCCCAGGAAGCATTAGCTCCGTCTGTTGCAGCTCTCCCCAAAGCATTTCTGACACCTGCTGAGCATCTCGATTTAGGGTGCTGGTAATGGTCTCAATTTCCGCCAGGATTTGAGTAATACTCTGGGCGGCGGTCACCACGGCCTTAGATTTTGCCAGGGTGACCTGACGCTCTTGGTTAATATCGCTGGTCTGATGCTGCAATTTTTCTAAGGCATGTTGCTGACGGCTGTAAGCTTTGAGATGGGTCACATCCGCTATCAGCTGATTCAGCAGCGCTTGGGACTGGGCCTTGTCCTCGGGGGTAGCCTGCTCAAAAATACTAGTCAGGGAGGCAACCCGCTGATCTAGAGCAGCAAATAACTGGGACGATTCAGATTCTGACGGAATACTCTCTAAAAATCCCTCCAGGGTTTGGGCCAGGGTCAACAGGGCATCTAATCGCGTATCAAAGGATTCATGCTCGTCAATTTGCTCAGTCAACCGCTGTTTTACCTGTTGAATCAACGCCCGCTGATCCCTCGCTTCTTCGTCAATTTGGCTAGTAAAGGCTAAAAACCTCTCCGTCACCTGATCGGCATGCAAATTACTTTGGGCAATGGTTTCCTCATGGCGACGAATCGTCTCTTGATGGAGATTGAGTTGATTGAGCATATTAAAAAACGACAGGGATAGCTGCTCTAGCTCATCATGCTGGGTAGACGAAGCCATCAGGCTCTCATTCTGACCGGCAAACTGGTTGGCCTGCAGCAAGATGGGTTTAATCCGCTGGTTTAGCTTGCGCACCGCTAAATACACCACCAAAGTCAGTAGCAGCCCCACTAATCCCGTGGTTAACGCGGCAATCTTGATAATCCGACCAAATATCGCCTCATAGGGGACAAAACCTAGCAGCACCCAGTCTTTTTCGGGCACCGTTGAATAGGCCCAATAGCCGGTTTCCCCTCGCACAAAGCCCGACGTTTCTTGGCCTATCTGGTTCCAAATGGGGGGTAGTCCCGGAATATTGCTGTAGTTTTCCACATTGGTCATGGGGTTGGTTGGGTCTGCAATCAGCTGCCCTGAACGGGTAAGCAGCAAAAAATTACCCGCTTTCCGGAAAACTTTGTCAGCCAGCAGTTGGCCTAGGTAGGCGGTGTTAATGTCCACCATGGTGGTACCCAACCAGCGCTCGTTTTGATCAAATAAAGGGTAGTAGTAGGTGAGGCGTCGAGTATCGTCCGATTTGTAAGGAGCTGTCCAAACCTTTTCCTGGGGAAGAAAATAGTTTTTATATTGCCGCGTCGCAGGATAAAACTCCCCCTCCTGATCGGCAAAGTCTTCGTAGAGAATAGACTCTGGATCCGATGGGTCTGCTTCCGAGGAGGTCACCGCAGAATAATAGGGAAAGAGCCAGGGCTGATCCTCAATAATTCCATTTTCGCTTTGCCCCAAGCCTAGGCCAATCACAAATTCTGGACGCTGCTCAAAGAGTTGAAGGACGAGTTCTCGATAAGTGTCGGGGAATTGGGCTTTGCGTTCATTTAGGGTAATGGCGCTCACACCTAAGCTGTAGGCTAAGGTTTCCGCCGACTCAGTTACGGATGCGATCGCATTTACCTTACTCTCAATATTATTGCGCACCTGCTCCTCGGCCTGCCGCTTCAGCATTTCACTAAAAAGAAACGCCATGCCCCCCATGCCCGCCAAGACACTGAGCAGAATCACCCAAAACAAACGGCCACCAAAGGAGTTTAGCCACAACCTACGCTTGACAGCATCGCCCAAACTCGGCTTCTGGAAATTTTGCAGATCGGGGGCCTGCTGAAAAGCCCTTAAATTATCAGCAGACGTTAGTAAATCATTAGCAGACGTTAATTTCAAGGCACACATAGGATGTAAAGAGCGATTTTACAGGGCGTAGCGTTAACATCTGGCCGTTGTCTAGCATAACGTTCAGTTTATAAGCTCGGTCGATAATTAGCTCATTTTTGCACATTCAACAAACAGCTTCACCGTATAATTACACACGTCCAAGAATACTGAACAACTTCGACCTAATTACCTGCTAGTCCCATCAATAGCCATACCGGTGACAGGGGCGATAAACCACAGGACAGCCCTGGGGCAGCGTAAAGGCTCTATCCCATAGTTCCCACCTGCCGCTACGCTCGTTCCACTAGTGTAAATTGGGCCCCACCCCGATCCTGGCAAACACTACAGTTGATCTCAAAATGGGCCCCACTCCGATCCTGGCAAGCACTACAGTTGATCCCAAAATGGACCCCACTCCTAGCCTGGCAGTAACTATTGTTCATCACGGATTGGGACTAGAGCCCCAATCCTTCCAAGCACCTTGGTTACTGGGAAACTGACTGGGAACGGCGCACCAGGGTGGTGGAATTCTGCTCAATTTCTGCCAACAGGGAAGTCATGGACTGCACCAGCTCCCCCAGGGCCTGGGCTTCTTCCGAAGCAACTTGCCCCACCTGGGCAATCTCGCCCGTCTGCTGCTGCAACTGTTCAACCGAAGGCCAGCGACGATCGTGGGACTGCAATGTCAATAGGCTTTTGACCACCTGGTCCGTCAGGAACTGCAATTGGGGTGAGGGAGCACCGCCCAGCTCAATGACATTTTTTAAGGCGTCTACCTGCTTTACCAAGGCAGTCAGGATCTCTGTCGAATGGACGGGAAGACGCCTAACCTCTCCGTGGAGGCTCCGCCCCAGAGTACTTAGGGTATCTAATTGACTATCCACCGATTGAAACCCATGGGCGATCTTGTTTAAGCGTTGCTGGCCATCACGGGCTAGGCGCTGCTGTTTACCCGCATGGCGACGCAGAAAATGGGTCAGATCTTCAAACTGCTCAGAGACCTGACCCGCATGGAGCGTTTCCTGCTCAATTTTTTGCTCGTGGCGACGAATGGTCTCTGCATCGAGGTTAAGCCGCTCCAGCATATTAAAAAAGGCCAAAGACAGCTGGGTCAGATCATCCTCCTGGTTCCATTGGGCCAACAGGCCACTGTCGGTCTCTGCTAGCTGATTACACTGGTTTAAAACCGGTCTCAGGTGACGATTGAGACTGCGAATTGCCAAGCAGATCGCAATGGATAGCAACGTCACCATGAGGGCCGTGGCCAATAGGGTAATCAAAGCAATGCGATTAAAGACCGCTGCATAGGGCACAAACCCAAGTACCAGCCAGTCCTGCCCAGGCACCTCTGCATAGGCCCAATAGCCATTTTCTCCTTCCAGAAAACCGGTCTTGTTATCCCGGGAAATGTTGGGCCACAGCTCTTTTAAACCCGCAATCTCCTCATGGGTTTTGAGATTATTCTCAGGATTTGACGGATCCACTACAACGTTACCGGACCGGGTCAACAGCAAGAAATGACCCATTTTATGGAAAACCGTATCGTTGAGTAATTGGCCTAAATATTGAATATCAATATCCACCAAGGTTGTCCCCAGCCAACGGCCATCACTGCCCATCAAGGGCAAATAGTAAGTGAGTAGCTGATTTGGTCCTTGGCCATAGGGTTCTGTCCACGCTGTGCGCCGAGACACGAAGTATTGCTCATAACGATCGCTTTCTGGGTAAAACTCTCCCGAGTTATCGGCAAAGTTTTCGTACTGGATAGATGGGTCTTCAGATGTTGTCCAATAGTAGGGAAAAAACCAAGGTTGATTGGCAATCAGACCATTTTTACTTTGGCTCACTCCCAGGCCCACAACAAATTCTGGACGTTTTTCAAATAGCTGTAATGTCAGCTCTCGATAGGTATCGGGATACTGGGCCTGCCGTTCATGCAGGGTGATCGCACTTACGCTCAATCCAGAGGCGAGGGTTTCCGCTGCTGCTGTCACCGATGAGATCGCATTGACTTTCCCGTCTAGGGTACTACGCACTTGGTCTTCAGCCTGGTACTTGACCATCTCACTGAAGAGAAATGCCATGCCTCCAACGCCACTTAAGGCACCGAGCATAATCATCCAAAACAGCTTGCCGGCAAATGAGTTTAACCGCAGCGATTCCATCACTGTCTGCTTAAGGCGTTGCCGTGAAGCCTGGGCTGAACTGGTTGGGTCAATAGACAGGGATGGCTTGGGTGGGATAAATGATTTCGAAAAAGGCATAGTAGTAGTAGTTAGATAAGGAACTCCTAGAGACAACCCAAGGCATCTGATGTGGATATAAACCTCGTCCACGTCCAGAACTGAAGTTTTTCCGTAGAGGAAACTACAGGTTTCAACTTGGACGTGGTTTATGTGCTGGGGGCACATTCGATGATCATTTCTGCAAAACTTCGTAACTACTCAGGCTTAAAAAATTAGAGAGTTTTCCCAGGTTACAGAGATTATCAGCTAGCGTAATCCAAATATAGGAATTGGTAACCTCCTTGAGCAAGCCCAAGGGTCGCATCAAACTCAGT
>NZ_JAYGIG010000154.1:0-21627 GCF_034932105.1 Leptothoe sp. PORK10 BA2
AGCCAAACGGCGATTTGGTCTCGGGCGGGTCATGGCCAAACTGGCCCAAACCGCCGAAACCATGATTGCTATCACCTTCTTGGTGATGAATTTAGAGCAACGGCTACGCCGTTTTATTTTTTGGTTGCTGCGCTGCTGGGTACACCTGGAACACTCGGCTATCCAGCCCTGGTTGCAAGAGACACATCACACCTGGGAGCCCATCGCTAATGCATTAATCAAATGCGACAACTTGTGTTTGACAGATTGAGCGCACGGATTCTATCCTGATTGAGTTTTTCAGCAAACCCTAGGTATTGATAGCCTGAACCACTGGGCGATGATCATGAGGGAAGTGAATAACGCTGAAATATCCCTGCTGAAGGATAATGCGATCGCTATCTTCCAAGCGTCCCCCTAGTGTTTGCATAATAAGCTGCTGGATACTGGTACGAGGCGCAAGCACTAGGGCCGTCATCAGTCCGTCGATAGCACGGCAAGAGGAAGATTGATAAGAGCGTTTCAAGTTCTCTTGCCATGTCTGAAGAAAATCAGCTTTTTGCGTCCCTAGAGAAAAAATTCTAGGAGAATGCTCAGTTAATCGGCCAAGCCACGCCTGCCCTCCATCCGCTGATAAGCCGTCTGCCGACAAACAGAAATCTATCGGTGTCGCCCTTAGTCTATCTGTTAAACGATCGCCGCCACTGGTGGTGACATCATCGTTAACAAGCAGCAGTCGCATTCCCTGCTTATTTACCTTGAGCTTGGGGAGAGTTTCTCCTATCGCTGCCGTTTGGTTGAGCTGGTGTAGCTGAACGCTCTGTTCAGAAAGGGCGGCTTCGGGAAATGGTGCAGAAAATGTCAGCTCACTGACACCGCAGTTGGACTGTTGTAGGCTATGGTGATAGGCTGGTGATATGCCTAGTGCGGTGCTCAAAAGGGCGTGAATAGTGCCACTATGGCTAACAATGAGAATCGTCTTTCCGGCATGGCGCGGCAGCATTTCAGTCCAAAATTGACGAGCATTCCGATAGAGATCTTGTACCGGGAAATATGTTTTGGTTTCGACTGCAATACTGCCGCCTTCAGGCGGTTGTAAGCTTACCGGCAGCTTGAATTCGTGGGGGTGTTGCTGCCAACAGTGATACTGGCTGGCGAACTGTTGTTTTACATAGCTATAGGTGAGTCCTTCCCAAATAGAGAGAGAAATTTCTTTGAGGTCGTGGCTAGTGATGATGGTTGGGAGCTGACTCTGTACGGTATAGCCAGAAGTCATGGCTTGGGAAATCTCGTGAGCGGTCTGCTGTACTCGACGCAGTGGGCTGGTGTAGATGAGGTCAATGGGCGTATCGACAGAGCGTTCCTTGAGATATTGACCCAACAGGCGAGCGGTTTCTATGCCGGTTTGTGTCAAGACGGATTCATTGGAGCTTCCTTGATATCGACCTTGATCGTTGAATGAGCTACGTCCGTGTCGGACGAGAATGACTCGGGTAGTTTTTGGCATGGAGTATAGAGGCTAGGTTTAGCTTTGTTGAACCGTTTGAAGGGTTTTGCGAACAGTCTCTAGGGGTATAGGCTGCGATGTGTCGGGATTTCTTTTGACATAGTGGTTGTAAAAGAAGTGGTTTACTTTTCGCTCTATAGTGCTCAGTAGTTTTTCGAGGCGATCGCTTCCTCGGCCAAAGGTTAGCTGATTGACAATGGGATTCACCAACAGCTCGCGGCGGCGGCTACCCAGCTTGAGATAGCGCTTTTTGAAGTACTTGTCTTCAGAGAGATCCCACTTTTGGCGAAGATGGTTGAGGCTAGCCAGATCCCAGGCGTCGCTCCACCGCATCATAAAATAGGGCAGATCGTAGATCTTGAAGTCGGGTAGCTTGAGTTCGCCAAACCATTCCACCAGCCCTACTTTGTTGTTGTCAATGCCGACGGTATCGGTGGTGACAACCGCGGTGCGATCGCTATAAATTTTTTCGCCTGCCTCAGTCACCATAAAGCAAAAGTCAATATGCTCTCGGGTCGCCATCATGCCTTCATCGAGCAGTCCACCTATTTTTTGAAAAGGCGCTGTTTTGAACAGATCTGTGCGGGCTAGCAAGCAGTGAAACTCCACGTAGTCGCACTGCTTGCGGCGAAGTTCTTCAGGCACCTGGACAACTGGTTTACCGGTTAAATAGGCAGACTGTTTGATCCTTCGACGGGGTTTTCCGTTCTTCATATCGGTTTGGATATAAGAGCGACCGCCTGCATTGTGGATCACCTGATGCAGGGGCTGACCGATGCAGGTTAGCGGGCCGACAACTGCCGCATTCTCTTCCTCAGCGCAGGCGACCATCCGAGTGAGCCAACCTTTTTTCACAACCACATCGTTTTCGACAAACACCACGTAGTCGCTATCGTTTTTTTCTAGCACGTAGCGGAGTCCTACGTTTCTGGCCTGATTGGGAGAAATGTACTGGGCAGTGCGGATGACCTGAAACGATTCTTCTTTCGCTTTTTGGTTGATGTAGTTGGCAACAGGCTTTGGTGAGCACACGTCTACAAATACTAGATCAAAAGGGTAGTCGGTGTTTTGATAGATGCTTTCTAAGCAGGCTTCTGTATAGCTGAAGCGCTCTCTTGGCCCGATTACCAGCGTCACCTTCGGTCTTGTTGCTGTTTGATCAGTGAGCTGAGTTTCACTTGCAAGAGCATGGGTTGTGGTCATGATTTTTTTCTCCAGGTTTTGTAGGGTTCGCTTTTACTGATTAGGCGATCGCAAGCTCTGTTTTATCGGATTGGGTGGATTGAACCAGCTGCTCTCTTTGTTCGGCAGATAGTAGCTGCTGACCGGCTTTGGCATTGATGGCGGCTTGCTCAGGAGAGGTGGCACCTGCGATCGCAACTGGCGCAATCGGGTGTGAAATGACAAAGCGCAGAGCAGCAGTGACCATCTCTTCACCCGGTGTTAGCTCAGCTTTAAGATTTTCTACCTTGGCCATCTTGCGGGCGAGCTTTGTTTTCGACTTATCGTTTTTGTACCACTCAGCTCTTACCGTATCGGTAAAGACTGTTTCTGAAGAGTATTTTCCTGAAAGCAGTCCCTTGTGCAACGGGCCTCGCATCAGCACGGCAATATTATTTTCCTGACAGTAGGGTAGAAACTCTTTATCAGGGCTACGGTTAAGGAGAGAGTAATCGGTTTCAACTACGCTACAGGTGCCATTCTTATTAAACAGCTCAAGTACTTCTAGGCGATCTGTAGAGATGCCGTAGGCCCCGATGAGTCCTTGCTGCTTAAGCATCTCGAACCCTTCCAAATAGGTATCGGTCATTTGCGGATCGTTTAGCTTCCCTTCATGGCAAAGCATCACGTCTATATAGTCTGTTCTGAGCCGATACAAAGAGGCATGGACGCACAGTCTGACCATATCTGTGGTGGTCATCGGCACCATTTGGCCTGTACGACGCCCCCATCGACCAATTTTGCTAACGATATGAACCTTGTCTCGTAATCCTTTTAACGCTTTGCCTAGCCGTTCTTCCGAGAGTCCTGACGGGATACCGTAAGACTCAGCCGTGTCGAGTAGGTTAATGCCTTGTTCTATTGCACTGTGAACAGTCGCGATCGCAAGTTCCTCATCAATCTCGCCCCATTGATTGCCAATGTTCCAAGTGCCTAAGCCAATGGCAGATGCTTTGATACCTGTGTTGCCTAGTTCGCGATAAAGCATGATGTAATGGTCTCCTAAAAGATGAATGATAAAAGATAGATTCTGGTGAGGTTCACTGGGGTATCAATTTAAGCCGGGAAATCCTGACTGGGTGGGGAGTCAGGGGTCAGAAGCCAGAAGCCAGTGAGGCCCTGATTCCTGACTCTGAATACTATCCTTTGGAAAACGTCCCGCTTTAAGTTGATACCCGTTCACTGAGAGAGCGATGCCGAAGCATCAATTCTCGGCCAGGTCAAAGTGTCTAACTCAGCGTGAATATGCGATTCAGAATTGGTGGAAAACCGTTTAGCCGACTGTCTTTTGTTAGCGGTTATTTTTTCAGGAAATGATGGCTGAGGATAGTCTGAAACTAGCGGCGCATCGCGACTATCTAGCAGCTTTTGGTGCTGCCCAGACAGGTAGCGATTAAACAGCTTTTCGATGCTGACCAATCGCTTCTCTAACCACGTTTTAGCGGGATCGCTCAGAAACGAAAACTGGGCTACGAGGGGTTTGATCAGCTCTTTGTGACGTCTTTGGCCTAGTTTCTTGTAACGTTTTTGAAAGTACTTACTATCTGCTAAGTTCCATTTCTTCTGAAAATGCTTGAGGCTAGCCCGCTCCCACTCGTCGCTCCAGCGTAGCATGAAATAAGGTAGATCGGAGAGTTCCATCGTTGGCGCGGGCGGATGCGTCAAAAAAGTGACGATGGACGCAGGCTCTAAGTAAATGAGCTCACCCAGGCGAGTGGCGGTCATACAAAAATCCAAGTACTCTTTGGTGCAGCAGAAGCCTTCGTCTAATAGGCCAATGCGATTGAATAGGTCGGTACGCACCAGCATGGCGTGAAACTCAATAAAGCCAACGGTTTTACGCTGGAGTTGGTCTTTAACCTCAGCAATCGGACAGTCTTGGAAATAAGTCTTCTCCTCGATGGTCCATTGGCCAGCGTTCGTTAGCGTTCCTTTGGGGCCATTTTCGCCTCGGGCAAACATGGCGTATTGGCTCGGTTCCATATAGTCGCCGCCTACGCAGTGAACAATGGTATGAATGGGCTCATATTGGCAAACTAAGGAGCCTACGACGGCTGCGCCAGTTTCTTGGCTGCATGTCATCAGGGCACTTAGCCAGCCTGGGGCAAATACAATGTCGTTGTCTACAAAGACGACGTAAGGGGTTTTGACCCGTCGTAGCCCTGCGTTTCTGGCCTGATTAGGTGAGAGGTAGTAGGGCGATCGCACCCGCTCAAATCCTTTCTCGGCTGACTGCTGTTCTAAATAGCGCTGGATATGCTCAGGCGAGTTGTTGTCTATATAGATGAGATGAAAGGGGTGCTGGGTATTTTTGTATAGGCTTTCCAATGATTTTTGAGTGAACTGAAATCGTTCTCTGGGAACAACGATGATGGTGACCTGAGGTTGGGACATGAGTGTGTTCTCCTAATTTATTGCTCCAGCTTGTCTGTTCTGGCTAAATTTTGCTTGACTGAGCCATGATGCTGTTATAAGCGAAAGCTGTGGATGAGATCGCACTCTGTAACTGATACAAAGCCGCATAGTGCCGACCTTGCTGCATCAGCGCTGAGTGAGTGCCCCGCTCTAAAATTTGACCATTTTCAACGTAGAAAATTTGATCGAAGTCTTTAGATGCGCGCAAATCGTGGGTAATTAAAAATGTTGTAGCGCCTTTGGTGAGTCGTTTCAGAGCTTCGTTAACGGTCTTTTCGCTCTTGTTGTCTAGCCCGACAGTAGGCTCATCCAAAATCACAATGCGAGCTTTGCGAACGGCGGCCCGTGCGATCGCAATTCGCTGTCGCTGCCCGCCCGAAAGCGTCGAACCCCGCTCACTCATTAGCGTATCGTAGCCCTTGGGCAGCTTCATAATAAAGTCGTGGGCATTGGCCAGTTTTGCGGCCTGCTCAATCTCTTCATCCGTTGCGCCTATTGTGCCATAAGCGATGTTTTCGCGTACGGTTGTACCAAACAAAACACTGTCTTGCAATACGATGCTAATCTGTTGGCGTAACGAATCTATTTGATAGTCGCGAATATCTCGTCTGTCAATAGAAACCTTTCCTTGAATAGGATCATATAGCCGCAGTAGTAAGCTTACCAATGTAGATTTTCCACCGCCGGATGGTCCCACAAACGCCACCCTCTCCCCAGCTTTTGCCTCAAAACTCACATCGGTTAAAACCATACTGTTGGAGTCGTAGGCAAAGTAGACGTTGTCAAAGCGGACATTGCCGTGAAAGGGAGCGGCTTTAAGGGCGTTAGGTTTGTTCCGCACCTCAGGCACCATATCGAACAAATCGAGAATTCTCTCTCCGGATGCGGTCGCTTTTGATATTTTGGCGGCTTCTTTGGCCAGATCGCGGGTGGGCTTGAAGGCTGTCTTAAGATAGGTGATAAAGACGAGCAAATCGCCGGGGGTGGCGCTGCCCTGCTGAACAATCACTGCTCCTCGCCACAGCACCAAGGCAGTTGCGATCGCTACTAAAATCTCTGCTGTTCGCTGTAGGCCTGCTGATAGCTGCTGAGTATAAGCGCTATCTTCTAAGCTTTGTCGATTATCCTGTTCAAATATCTTCTCTAGTCTGCCTTCTAGCGACAGCGCCTGCACCACCTTAATAGCACCGATGGCCTCGGCGGCTGTTGCTGCCATCGCACTTTCACTCCGCCGCTGCTGCCGGGAGATTTTTTTGATCCGCCGGGTCATGTTAATACTAGAGATAATAAATAGCGGAAACACGGCTAAAGAAATTAGGGCCAGCTCCCAATCGATCCAAAACATGACGCCCACCATGCTAACCAGCGTCAGCGTATCGACCACCAGCGGTAGCGTGGCATCTACTGTGGTGCTCCGCAGCGTATCGACATCGCTGGTAATGCGAGTGATGATGTCACCGCTTTTTGACTGGTGGTGAAAAGAGAGGGAGAGTCGCTGGATATGGGTATAGAGGTCGGCGCGAACCTCGGTGATGATCCGGCTAGCGGCGATCGAAAGGCCCACTAGGCTGACGTAGGCTGAGAGGGCGCGCAGTATGGAGGTCGCAATAATAGAGAATGCTAAAACCATTAGCAACGTATTCATCTCCATATCTCGCAAAAGCGGCCAGTCTAGCTCGGCGCTATGGGCATCGGGAAGGAGCACAAAGTCAAAAATGAGCTTTAGGGGCCAGGGCGCTATGAGCCGAGAAAACACCTTAGTGATCAGTGCGAGTCCGGCCAGTATCAGTAATCCTTTCTGTTGTTTAATCTGCGGCCAAAATCGCTGTACAATCCGCTGTAAGCTAGGGATTGCCTGTTTCAAATTTTTGGGTTGGGTGCGTTTAATCATCGTGATAAAACCTGCTGTGAAACATCTACCAGAGGCACCTGATTGACTAAAGGCTGATTGACTAAAGGCTGATTGGCTGAAAGCTGGTTAGCTGAAGGCTGGTTGACTGAAAATGTATGATCGGCCAGTGCTGTCTCATACACGCGCTTCCAGTTTTGTTGCTCAATGGCGGGGGCGAACTGACTGAGTGCTTTTTGTCTGGCGGCGATGCCTAGCTGCGATCGCAAGTCAGACTGAATCATCAACCACCGCAGCGCATCGGTTAAGTTTTCCGTATCACCGGGACGAACAAGGAGGCCATCACCTCCATCTTCAATAATCTCACCAATGGCATCTACGTTGCTGCCGACAATGGCTTTGGCCGCTAACATCGCTTCTAGCATGGCGTTAGGGCAGCCGTCACGAAGCGACGGAATCGCAAAAATATCCATGTAGGGGAGGTATGCGAGCGCCTCCTGACGGCTGATCTTCCCCGTGATCACCACGCGATCGGCAAACCCACTCTGTTCTAAGGTCTGTTCCCAATAGTTCCGTTCTTTTTCAGCAAAGTCACCAACTAATAGTAGGGTCATTTGCTCGGCGATCTTCTCCTTTCTAAGCGTCTGGCAAGCATCAAATAAATGCTCCAGTCCTTTTTTATCTCTAAAGCTACCAACCGATCCGATCACGGTACCTTGAAGCTGATGGGCCAATGCCGGCTCTGGCAACTCATCAAAGTCAATCGGCATAATGGAATTCCAAAACGCAGCAGATTTATTTTCAATCTCAGGTGCGATGATTCGAGCGCGATGCATCAAATCTTGGCTGACGAAGGTTGTTTGGGTGGAATGTGTCAACGTCCAAGCAACCTGACTGAACTGCGCGGGATTGAAGATATGTTTGTTTAAATCTGCGCCGCGTATGCTGTTGATCACTGGCAGTCCAATTTCGTGGCCGAGCAGCGTGGTTACAAAGCCCATTTCATTGATAAAAAAGGCATGGAGAAGATCAAACTTATAGGTTTGATGCAGCGTTCTGAGCTGGCTATGCAGGTCGCAGAGATAGTCTTGCGCTTTAGCCTGAATGGATCGCACAGCGGGCTTTAGCCGATGAACAGTCACTCCATTTTGCTGCGTCGTGTGGCAAGTAGAGCGGCGAAATTCTCCAGCAGCGGCCATGGCGGTCTCTTCTCGGAAGACGGCTCGGAAGACGGCTACGTGAACATCGTAGCCAAGCTCAATCAGCATGTTGGCAATACGACTAACCGATTCACCAACGCCACCGACGTCAGGGGGAAATTCCAGGCTTGTGATACAGACTTTTGTCTTCATGATTTGCAAAAAAATATGAGATAGAAAACTGATTAAAGGTAGAAAATGTTTACACCGCTTGAGTGAGCAGGGCTTCTACTGACAGCAGCTTTTGAATGTAGTTGGCTGTATTGTCAGCGCCCTGCAAGTTAATCTGATGAGCTGTAAAAGACTGCCGCTCTAAAGTGGCTTGGATGATCTGTGTCAGGGTTTCAGGTGCTAATTCTTCTGGCGTGAGTAAGTCCACTACGCCCAAGTTGGCTAGCTTTTCGGCTCGGAGACGCTGTTCATCTGTTTGGCTGAGGTTGGGAGAGGGGAAAATGAGCGATGGCACCCCCGTTCTCAGCAGATTCATCGTTGTGTTGTACCCACCGAGGCTCACCGACAAATCGGCCTTTTTCAAATAGTTTAGCAGCAGAGACGTATACCGCCGTAGCGTTACATTAGGCCGCCCTGCCGCTGCCTGTTGCAGCTGAGCAAAATCTGCATCGGGCATAAACGGCCCTGCAAATACATAAATATGATGAGGTAACACATTACCCAATCGCGGACTTGCAGCGATGATTGCGCTCAGCAATGGGTAGCCATGCCTGCCGCCACCAGCACTAGCCACAATGCTAGGCAAGGGATTACTGAGCCCTGCAATGTCATCCGGGGTAGGTGACTGCTCAGCAGGGGCCGACTGAGCAACATACCCTGTATAAAAAATCTCACAGTTGAGATCGCTGACGCGCGAAAAACAATCTTCTAATCGCTGAAAGCCCGCATCAGAATGAAACAACACCGCATCGTAAAAGCGATTAATCAGCCGACAAACCTTGGCTTCTCTGCGTTCTTTGGCCCCGGCAAAGAGCGGCTGAGTCATGATCAGATCCCTCAGGCTGCACAGTATTTTGACCGGCCGGGCTGACTCTTTGGCCCGCTTGAGCAAAGGGTTTAGCTCGTACTTCATACTCATCTTACTAAAGGGAAAACACTCAGTAATGAGGCAGTCCGGCTGAAACCGGTCAAACACGGCCAGCAGCAATTCTGTCCGCTGCGCCTTGACCACTGCTAACGATAAAGTGGGATCGACCGGCAGTAAATCTGCTCCTTGCTGCCAGATTGCGGGCAAGTAGACAACCTCAGCTTCAGGCGGTAGCTGAAAGCCAGGAACTGCCTGCCCGCCACTCACAAAACAAACTTCAAACTCTTTAACCAGGCTGCTAATGATCTCTTTGCAACGAACTAAGTGACCCATTCCTGCCAAATGCTGGCAGTAAATCATAATTTTCTTCATTTTGTTTCCTAGGGATTGTCTTGTGGATTTTTTGAATGTGTTGCCCGCTATGCAGCCCTTGACGCTGTGGTCCGCCTTTTCGATAAGCTCCCTGCGTCTAGCTTGCCTTCTAGCAAGGCTTTGATGGACTGGACAGTTTTAGTCACCCCGTTCAAGTCAAATTCAATCTGACTGGGCGTATGCTGAAGGTGTTCTGTCACTGCTGCTGCAAAGCGCTCTGGCTGCAAATCTTCTGGCTGTATTCTACGGACTTTACCCAATTGCGAGAGCCGCTCAACTCTCATGGTCTGTTCTTGGTCGTCGTTGCCCGTGAAAGGCAACATCAAAGCCCTCACCCCGGTTGTCAAAATGTTCATCGTGGTATTGTAGCCAGACATGCTAATAGAAAGCTCGGCTCGTTGCATGTAAGAGAGTAGCGTCGGCGTGTAGCGGCGAATATACAGATTGCGGCAATCTTTAGCGGCATTTTTTAGCGCCCAAAATTTGTCATCAGGCATAAAGGGGCCGGTAAATATCTGAATGCGATGAGGAATTTTTGACTCCAAAATTGCAGCCGCTTGAATTACGCAATCTAGCAGTTCGTGACCAAACCGACCGCCGCCGATGCTCACCAAAATCAGCGGCTCTTTTTTACCCAGAGCAATAGCATCAGCGATTGTGTGCTGGTTGTTCTCATGTTGTTGGACAACGTAGCCAGTGTAGCGCACATCGCAGTTCAAATCATCTACTCTAGAGAAGCTATCTTCTAACGGATGCAGCTCAGGGTCGCCGTGGATGAGTAGCTGATCAAAATACTGATTGATGAGGCGAACGATTTTGGCTTCGTGACGCGCCTGATCCTTTTTTGTCACCACAATATCGCGCAAGCTAGAAACCACTTTTGCGTTCTGAGCTTTGGCGGCTTCTATCAGGGGAATTAGCTCAAATGAAAACCGCCGTCTGCCAAAGGGAAAAAGCTCAATCACCAGCACATCGGGTCGAAAGCTGTGCAATATGTCTAAAAGTTTCTGCCGTCGGATGTCTTGCGTTTCTTCTATGGTGAGGGTCGAATTAACAGGAATGAGGGCGCGAAACTCGGTGTCGGTTTTGATGGCAGGTAGATTGATCACCTGCACCCCGGGCGGAGCCTGGAATCCTTGCACCACTTCGCCACCATTGATAAAGCACACTTCAAAGTCAGCAGTGAGCCCGCGCACAATTTCCATGCTGCGAATGAGATGGCCCATGCCTAGAATGTGCTGACAGTAAAACATGATCTTCTGCATAGTAGTAACCTTTGATAAGTGAGTCTTGGGATTTAGAACAGCGTAGGTGGTGCTAGGCTGGTAAGCAGAGCGGCGACAAAAAAGGGACAGACTGCCTCATGGGAGAGACTATTGCTGTTAGAGATTCTGTAATTTTAGAAAGTCCGTCTAAGGCAATTTTTTCCGTTTTTATTAGCTCTGATGCTGCATCATCTGTGGGTAGAGTGGGTGCAGAAACCGTTGAACTGTCGAACTGCGCTTGCACGGCTTGAATGAGTGTAAGCGGTGTCAGTGCATCTGGATGGACCATTGTTATCCAACCCTTTGCAGCAAAGCGAGCAGCACGGATAAGCTGTTCTTGAGAGGGCTTGCTGCGAGGCACCACAACGGCCCGCTTGCCCAGGGTCAGAATTTCGGTGAGGGTGTTGTACCCGCCCATTGAAACAACAGCGTCTGCCGCGTCTATATACGCTAGTAAGTCGCTGGTGAAGCACTGAAAAATTACGCTAGGGCATTGCTGAGCCAGGGCTTGAAGCTTTAATTGTTGGTCAACTGGCATCTCAGGGCCGCATAGTATGAGGCTGTGAAAAGGCACAGTGCCGGGAAAGGTCTCATCGCGGTTAGCGCCCGCTGGCTGAATCGCCTGAATGCCCTGAAGATATCTATCGATCAGCGCGTAGCCATCTTCGCCACCACCGGGTGTGACCAATACGAGCCGATCTGTTGTCTTTAAGCCCAGTTGCGCCTTTAAATCAGGGCGATCGCGCTGCTCCATCCGCTTGCGAATATAGCCGCAGTAGCTGATCTTGCTGGCAATGGGCAGCGGCAGATGATATTCTTGAACCAGGTCAAACACGCTTTGGGTGCCTGCAACCAGCACCTGATCGTAATAGTTGATAATCGTGGGATAGTAGCCAAGTCGACCCCAATCTTCTATCGTTTTTTGAGGCGCATCTAGGATGTCGCGCAGCAACAATACCCGCCTACTCTTTGGCAGATGCTGCTTTAGATAATGCAGGGTTGAGGCGAGTTCGCCTTTGAGTCCCGTTGGCTTTTTATCCACCAGCAGGAGATCGGGCTTGAAGTGCATAGCGGCTGATGCAATGATTTGCGATCGCAGCGCCACAGTCTCTTCAATCGAGGTGCCTAAATACTTTGCCTTTAGCTCACCCGAGACGCCTCTGTTGAGGCAGGGTAGCTTGATATAGTCTAGTCCTTTTGGCAGGCGAAACTCATGTATCATCGGCGAACCAGACACCAGTAGTATCGATAGCCTAGGCCAGCAGCTTAGCAAATGCTCGCAAATGGCGAGCATTCGTCTCAGGTTGCCCAGGCCAAATGTATCGTGAGAGTACACCATCAGCCTGGCAGCAGCGCTTAATTTGGTAACAGGTATAGTAGTCATGTCTTCGAGCGTCCTCAGGCGGCAGTCAATTAATCGAGCTTGCTTGTTATTAACATCGCAACTTGGTATAAAGGACCTATGAACTTTTCGTGAGAACATTTTCATTAAAGAACTTTCAGGCTTAAATCTACGCCCTGTAAGATGGTGTATAAGATAGCTAGAAAGGCAATTTGATCGATAATCACCCGCTTGTTAGCTTATGTTGACGCGACTCATCCAAGAAACTCGAACGCGCATCCTGTTGATATACGCGCTATCAATTCTGCTACTTACAGGTCTATCTATTCCAATTTTTAGATATCTATTGTTTTCCGCCATCAATCAGCGCGTTACAGAAGATCTGGAAGAAGAGGAGGAGGCATTCTTAGATGCCTATGCTGACTGGGAAGACGAACGAAACGAATCAGAAGACCCTACAGCGGAACTGAAAGATTTTATTGATAATTTTGTAAAGACTATTCGTCCAGAAGATGACAACTTTCAAATTTTTATAATTGACAACGAGCTATACCGCTCCGAGCCTTTGTATCTCTTACCGCCATTGCGCCCCGACACTGAGCTGTTCAAGCGTTGGCAAAGCGTAGCAGCCCCTATCCAAAATGAGCTAAAGAGCGATGACCCTAAGATCGGCAGCATCATGTACATAGCTTCGCCGATTTTGTTAGATGGTGAGCAAAAAGGTGTTTTTATCGCGGCGCATAGCGCAGCGGGCGAACGTACGGAGGCCCTGGCGGGCGTTTATTTGTTTGCCCAAATGATGGGTGTGGGTGCATTGATAGCGTTATTTCTAGCTTGGCTCGCCACCGGTAGACTGCTGGCTCCCATTACTGATCTAACGCGAACCGCGATGGCCATTAGCGACTCCGATCTCACCCAGCGTTTACCAGCCCAAAAAACCGACGGCGAGTTAGCTGCCCTAACGAACACCTTCAATGCCATGATGGATCGGATTCAATCCTCGTTCGACTCTCAGCGCAGCTTTATTGATGATGCTGGACACGAACTCCGTACGCCGATCACGATCATTCAAGGTCACCTAGAGCTGCTCGACGACGATCCTCAAGATCGCCGGGAAACTATCGAACTGGTCATGGATGAGCTTGATCGTATGGGACGACTGGTCAACGATATGCTGCTACTAGCCAAGTTGGAAAGACCTAATTTTTTACAGCTAGAAGTCATTGAAATGTACCCGTTTTTGCAAGAGGTGTTTGCAAAGGCAACGGCGTTGGCAGAGCGTCACTGGGTGCTCAATGCACAGGAGTCTATAGAGGCACCTGTGAGGATGGTGGGCGATCGCCAAAAGCTAACGGGCGCATTGCTCAACTTGCTCAGAAACGCAACCCAATATACTCAACCCTCAGACACTATTGAGCTAGGCTATCGCGTTGAGAACTCGGCCAAAGGCCCACGGATCCAGCTTTGGGTGCGTGACACGGGCGAAGGCATTAGCCGCGCCGATCAGTCGCGCATTTTTGCCCGGTTTAGTCGCGGGTCACAGCCCCGTCGGTCGGAAGGAGCAGGCTTAGGGCTCGCTATTGTGAGCGCCATAGTCGCCGCCCATGGGGGCCGCGTCGGCGTCGTCAGCGAGCCCAAGCGAGGCTCTACTTTCCAGATGTGGGTGCCGATGGATCTGCCTGAATTAAGTTCTGTACCGATTCCAGCAGCATCTTAAATCGAAAGGGCTTTTGTAAAAAATCATTTGCCTTAGCCGCGAGCACAGCCTGACTAACATCGTTGAGCGCCGTCATGACGATAACAGGGGGAGTATCACCGCGCTCGCGCAGTTCCCGCAGCACTGTCCAACCGTCTTTTACCGGCAATCCCAAATCGAGCAAAACAGCATCGTAATGCTTATCCTCTAAGGCTACGAGCGCCTGTGCCCCATCGTTTACCACCGTCGGTATATATCCATGTTTTCTAAATCCTTTTGCCACAAAAGCGGCGAGATGTATCTCATCTTCAACAATCAAAATCTGGTACATAATCAGCGTTTAACTAACCAGAGAAAGAAATGGGTCAGCACCATAAATACTTTAACCTGTAGTACTTAAACTAACGTGAGAGAATTCTCATTTTCGTAGTCGGTACCCTGCTCCCCGTACGGTCTCAATTAGATCACTGCCCAGCTTTTTACGTAAGTACCCCACATACACATCCACAATGTTAGAGCCTGGGTTATAGTCGTATCCCCAAACCCGATCCAGTAGCTGTTCGCGGCTGAGCACCTGCCCAGGATGGCGGAAAAACGTTTCTGCCAAAATAAACTCTCGGGCCGGTAAATCAACTATTTGGTTGCCTACGTGCGCCCTACGGGTGTGTAAATTGAGTTCTATATTGGCGACGCGTAGACTTTTTTCATCTGCTGTTGTGCCAACAGTCGGACTGGCAGATTGTTTTAAGCGGAGGCGCACCCTAGCCAATAGCTCTTCAAACCGGAAGGGTTTAGTCACGTAGTCGTCTGCGCCGCCTTCTAAGCCCGTCACTTTGTCATCAATGTCGTCTCTAGCAGTCAAGATAATAATCGGTAAGGTTACCCCTTGTCCCCGCAGCTCTGAAACTACCTCATGACCGTCCTTGTCTGGTAGGCCCAAATCGAGAATGAGCAAATCGAAGTTAGCCTCGAGTATCTGTGTGATTGCCTCATTTGCATTCTGGGCAACCGTGGTGATAAATCCATGAGCACTGAACCCTTTCTGAATGAAAGAGGCAATGCGCGGCTCATCTTCTGCTATTAAAATTTTATACACGAGCCTGCATAGACAATAACGCTACCTAATTATAGATGCATCATAGATTTCTACGGCTTTTTGTCAACTGATAGAGGATAGTCATCCATTCAAAGGGAACCAACTTAAAACGGGACGTTTTCCCAAGGATAGCATTCAAGAGTCAGGGATCAGGACCTCACTGGCTTCTGGCTTCTGGCCTCTGATTCCCCACCCAGCCAGGATTTCCCGGCTTAAGTTGATGCTTTGTTTGTGCGATCGCAGCTCCATTCCAGCTGAGTATCGTAACTTTCTAACGCAGCAATCTACTTAGCGGCATGATCGCCGCTGCTATCCTAGACTTATGAATGGTACTAACTAGGCCCTGGCAATCGCTGGGGCTTTTTGCTGTCTGCCGTTGCCTGGGGGCATGAGCGTTTGCGTCACTAATCATGAAATTATGACACTCACCCAAAAAAAAGCCCCCACCCTATCGGCAGAGGCTTGAGTTGTGTGTAGAGGAGTCTGAGTAGAAAAGGGTGCCCTGCGAATGAAGCTTTCACAGATTACGGAGTCTGCATCGGGCACCCAAACTTGGTTATCCCGAATGCGATCCGCTCTGTTAGCGGACGACGGACTTAGTGCGAGCATCCAGAGCATCGAGACGAGCTTCTTGGATGTTGTCTACAGCTTTGGTCCGAGCATCCAATGCATTCAACCGCTCAGCTTGAATATTCTCAACGGCTTTGGTCTGACTATTGAGGTGTTCAATGCGTAGCTTATGAACGTCATTCTTAGTCCGAGCATCCAGGGCGTTTAGGCGCTCAGCCTGGATATTTTCGACAGCCTTAGTGCGGGCATCAAGGGCCTCTAGCCGAGTAGCTTGGATATCTTCGATGGCTTTGGTCTGGTTGTTCAGGTGCTCGATGCGTAGCTTGTGGACGTCGTTCTTGGTGCGGGCGTCCAGGGCTTCTAGGCGAGTGGACTGAATATTGAAGCTAGCGGGCTCAACGGCGGAGGCGATGGGGGCCAGGGCAGCGGAAGCAACGAGGACGGTTAAGGCGGAAAGGATAGTGCGTTTCATGGTTAAAGCTCCTTGGTGAATCGGTGAAGTGTGTTTACTTGCTTCATTGATTACAAGAATGCAGCAGCTACCTGAACGTCATCTGACTAGTAACTGAGGGTTGCTTAAGGGGTTTCTGAGATTGACTGAGGAATTGTGGTGATGGGGATCACAGGGGTGGTTGGGAAAACGTCCCGCTTTGAGTTGGTACCCCGTGATCGATTACTGCAGGCCTAATAAGAAGCCCCCACGGGCGCTAAGGCTCCTGGGGGCTTCGGTTTAGATATAAAGGGTGCCTAAATGAATTTAGGTCAGTAAGACAGGAGTCTGCCTACTTAGATATAGGGTTCGAGATAGAGAGTTATGCAATAACGTCTTTGCCTACGAGTTCACTGTAGTCCGCAGACGTGACATATCACCCCTCTACAGAATAAGCCCATGCTCTTTTTACACAACTATCAAGTTTCCTTGGTTTGTGTCTGAGATCACTGTGGAGTGAGCTGATGGGGTATTTACTGAAGGATTCTGAAGCTGTACCCGATGGGGTGTCGCGTTGGGCGACTGGTTTAGCGACGATTTAAAACACAACAGCACCCAGAACGATCTACCTGAGGAATTTCTCTACATTTAACAAGACTCTCTAGAGTTGTTCCACGAAGACATACCCCGCTAAAAACAAAGCTCTCTAGTGCAAGTAAGAAGAAATATCAGTGACCTGATTGGGTGCTGGTATTGAATGGGAAAACGATGGAATGGAGATATCTATCGTTCACCTCCTTTGTTGTGGTCATAAGCTTTTCAGCTCATGTATACATCATATTTCTAGAAGGGTTAATATGTCTCCTCTCTGACATAAACGGTAATGTTGTTTGTTTTTGTTACAGGTCAGTGACGTGGGTCTATGGGGGACGGTGGTTTATGACACTGCTCAGGTTGATGCCATGCTTTTAGACTCAGATCGTTCCATCGTAGGTTCAAAACCGATGCGCCGACCGAAACAGCTGATTGCTAGTCAAGTGGTAGCCCCGTTGCCTAGTTCGCAGAATGCGACGGGCAAGCTGAAGTACTTTCGACCTCTGCCGTATCATGTGACGCTGAGTCAGGCGGCCCGGCTTGAGGCGTGGACGCAGGATGTAGATGAGGTGGGTAGTGTATCGGAAGCGGAGGATAGTGGTGATTTTGATCCGAGGTTGATGGAATGGTAGTGAGGTTGCGATCTGGAAATCCTGGCTAGGTGGGGAGTCAGAGGCCAGAAGCCAGTGAGGCCCTGATTCCTGACTCCTGACTTCGGAATACTATCCTTGGGAAAACGTCCCGCTTTGAGTTGGTACCCCGTGATCGAGTACTGCGGGCCTAATAAGAAGCCCCCAAGGGCGCTAAGGCTCCTGGGGGCTTCGGTTTAGATATAAAGGGTGCCTAAATGAATTTAGGTCAGTAAGACAGGCGTCTGTCTACTTAGATATAGGGTTCGAGATATAGGGTTCGATATAGGGAGTTATGCCATAACGTCTTTGCCTACGAGTTCACTGTAGTTCGCAGACGTGACATATCAACCCCTGTACAGAATAAGCCCATACTCTGTTTACACAACTATCAAGTTTCCTTGGTTTGTGTCTGAGATCACTGTGGAGTGAGCTGATGGGGTATTTACTGAAGGATTCTGAAGTTGTGCTCGATGGGGTGTCGCGTTGGGCGACTGGTTTAGCGACGATTTAAAACACAACAGCACCCAGAACGATCTACCTGAGGAATTTCTCTACATTTAACGAGACTCTTTAGAGTTGTTCCGCGAAGACATACTCCCCCGCTAAAAACAAAGCTCTCTAGTGCAAGCAAGAAGAAATATCAGTGACCTGATTGGGTGCTAGTGCTGAATTGGGAAACGATGGAGTGGAGATATCTATCGTTCACCTCCTTTGTTGTGGTCATGGGCTTTTCAGCTCATGTATACATCATATTCCTAGAGGGGTTAATATGTCTCCTCTCTGACATAAACGGTAATGTTGTTTGTTTTTATTACGGGCCAGTGATGTGGGTCTATGCTTCAAAACCGATGCACCGACCGAAACAGCTGATTGCTAGCCAAGTGGTAGCCCCGTTGCCTAGATCGCAAAATGCGACGGGCAAGCTGAAGTACGTTCGACCTCTGCCACACCATGAATATTTACCACGGACAAGCAATACAACTGTGACCTTTCGGCTTCCTATAATATTGCCGCTCGTGGAATCATTAACCTCACTGGCAGAAATGGCCGTGAGGAAAGATCTGGCAAAAGTTCTAGGCGTTCACCCATCAGCTAGGGTGTTCTGTGGGATCTACGGGCAGAGATGCCTGCATCCTAACGGAAGACATTCCCACATTTCAAAGGTGGGGGAGCTTAATGCTTAGGCTGAGTTAATTGCGCAACGGACATCTACGCTACACAATACCTATCTAGGATAATGCCAATATCCTCAATAAACGCTAGCGGACATTTATATGCAGACCCCTTTGATTCAGCACCCTTTGGAGCCGCTGACCAGTCAAGAAATCAGCGCAGCCGTTGAGATTGTGCGTACCCAAAAGTCCGTGGGCGAACAATTCCGATTTCCCTGTGTGACCCTGAACGAACCTCCAAAATCCGTAGTCCTGGCTTTTCAACTTGGTGATTCTGTCCCCCGAGAAGCCTTTATGATTTTGCTGGATAACGCCACAGGGAAGACTTACGAAGCGGTCGTTAGCCTGACTCAGGGGGTCGTAGTTTCATGGCAGCATATCCCTGGAGTTCAGCCCAATATTATGGCCGATGAACTCGCAGAGTGCGAAATTGTCGTCAAGGACCATCCTGACTTTAGGGCTGCGATCGCACGTCGGGGCATTACGGATTTGGCACTGGTCGTCGTTGATCCTTGGGCGATCGGCAACTTTGGATTTAAATCGGAAGAAGGCATCCGACTCTCTCGCTGTCTGTGCTACCTCCGCTCCGTTGCCGATGGCAACTTCTATGCACGACCGATTGATGGTCTAGTGCCCGTCGTGGACCTCAATAAAATGGAGGTTTTACAGATTGAGGATGTCGGCAACATCTCGGTTCCGCCGGAGTCGGGAGAATATGCTCACTCCTTTACGCCTAAGTTTCGCGAGGACATTAAGCCCCTGCACATTACCCAGCCCGCAGGCCCCAGCTTTGAAATTAAGGGGCATCAGGTGTGCTGGCAAAAGTGGCAGTTTCGGATTGGGTTTACGCCGCGTGAGGGCGTGGTCCTCTATACGGTCGGCTATGAAGACGAGGGCCATGATGGTCAAAGTAATCTGCGCTCCATTCTCTATCGCGCTTCGATGTCAGAGATGGTGGTGCCCTATGGTGACCCCAGGTCACAACATTTTCGCAAAAACGCCTTTGACCTCGGCGAACATGGGATTGGGATGTTGACCAACCCACTCAAATTGGGTTGCGACTGCGTGGGCGAGATCTATTACTTTGATGCCGCCCTAACCAATAGTCGTGGCGATGTGTCGATCATTGAAAATGCGATTTGCTTACATGAAGAAGACTATGGCATTCTCTGGAAGCATACGGATTGGCGGCTGGACGAAGTAGAGGTGAGGCGATCGCGCCGCTTGGTGGTTTCCTTCATCGCCACGGTGGATAACTACGAATACGGCTTCTTTTGGTACTTCTATCAAGATGGCACCCTGCAATACGAAATCAAGCTCACCGGCATATTATTGTGCGCTGCCCTTGCCGACACCCCTAAATATGGCACCCTCGTTGCACCTGAATTAAATGCGCTCAATCACCAGCATTTTTTCAATATGCGTCTCGACTTTGATCTCGATGGCCTGAACAATTCGGTGTATGAGGTGAATACAGAAGCAGAACCCCTCGGCCCAGACAATCCCTATGGGAATGGATTTTTTGCCGCCTCTACCCTGCTGCCCACCGAACAAGCGGCCCAGCGCACCATCGATCCCTTCACCGCTCGGTACTGGAAGGTTACGAACCCGACGGTACTCAATGCGTTGGGGCAGCCGGTTGGCTTTAAGCTCATTCCCGGTGACAATGCTCTGCCCTTTGCCCATCCCGATGCGCCCATCTTAAAACGGGCGGGGTTTATGACCAAACATCTCTGGGTGACGCCCTACCAAGCCGATCAGCGCTATGCCGCCGGGAATTATCCCAACCAACATGCCGGTGGGGAAGGACTGCCCCAATGGACTCAGGAGGATCGCTCGATCGAAAACACCGATGTGGTGGTTTGGTACACCTTTGGTCATCATCATATTCCGCGCCCAGAAGACTGGCCGGTGATGCCTGTCGCCTACTCTGGATTTACCTTGAAACCAGTGGGCTTCTTCACTGCCAATCCGGCGATGGATGTGCCGCCCTCGACTCGAACCGCCCAATGTCATGAAACCAAGACAAAGTCGTAAAAGATCGGTTATTTTCGGGATTGCACAATACAGTAATGCAAATTTCTTTGCCCTAATACTTTTGCATTAGGAAGCATTGGTGCTTCTATTACGGAGCTTTGAAATTATGTCCACCAGCTTAAAGCAGAATGCCTTATCGATCGTCGATACGATCACCTTAGCTGTTGCTGGTACAGCACCGTCCTATTCTCTTAATGCCACCACAGCCGCCTTGATTGGCGCTGTCGGATTAGCCTCGCCAGGAGCCTTGCTCTACGGGGCAATTCCCATGTTTGGCATCTCATTCGCGTTTAAGTATTTGAACGAGTGGCGGGCCGATGCCGGGACGTCCTATGCTTGGGTCGGTCGGTCCATCAACCCTTACCTGGGGTTTCTCTCTGCTTGGACTTTTTTGACCCTCAGTACTGCTTTTATGGTGGCAGCAGCTCTGCCGGTGGGTGTGATCACCTTAGCGTGGGTGGCTCCCCAATTCCAAGATAATGTGCTGGCTTCTGCGATTGTGGGCGGCATGTGGTTTGCGGCAGTGGCTACGCTGACGATTTTAGGGGTGCATTTGGCGGCTAGCTTCCAAAAGGTGATGACGAGCATTGAAGCGATCGCACTCATCATCTTAGCGATCGCAGCCTTTATTAAATTTTCGGCGGCACCGCAAAATCCCTTCTCCCTAAGCTGGTTTTCGCCCTTCGCATTTGGCAATTTCCCCACCTTTATGGCAGGGATGTTGGTGGCGGTGTTCTACTTCTTTGGCTGGGATGTTTCGTCCAACGTGGCGGAAGAGACTGAAAACGCTAATTCAGCCCCCGGCAATAGCGGCATCATTGGCATGATTGGCATTGTCATTTTGTTCATGCTGATCCAGGTGACGGTGCAAATGGGCATGACTGCAGAGATGGTAGAAGCAGACGGGGCTAATTTACTGGCGGCCTTTGGCGATTTAATTTTGCCCCGTCCCTGGGGACAGATTGCGGTGCTGGCGGTATTGCTCAGTACGGTAGGCACCATTGAAACCCAGATGACCCAGTGTGCTAGAACCCTATTTTCGATGGGTCGCGATCGCGTTATCCACGAAAAATTTGCTGAGATTCACCGTAACTACTCAGGCTTAAAAAATTAGAGAGTTTTCCCAGGTTACAGAGATTATCAGCTAGCGTAATCCAAATATAGGAATTGGTAACCTCCTTGAGCAAGCCCAAGGGTCGCATCAAACTCAGT
>NZ_JAYGIG010000155.1:0-21319 GCF_034932105.1 Leptothoe sp. PORK10 BA2
CAATGGGGGAGCAATTGGGCACAGAATGACCAGTGCTTAAAATCAGTGCCGGGATAGGCCGTATCAACGGCTGAAATCGCCCGGTCTATCCAGCTGACCTGTGTGGCGGCGGACATCTCATCCCGGATGACGGCCTGCACCAAGCGATGCACACTGTAGCAGTCGCGGTCAGCGTCCCATCTCACCAGCGAGTATTGACTCAAGGGCTCTAGGAGCTCTCCCACGGCAAGACGGGCTTCATCCGCATCTTCACCCTGCAAGCTATCCCCTAAAGCCTCCCCTAAGTGGGCCGCACCAGCTGTCAGGAGCCCGTAAGGAATATCATCTGGGGCCAGGAACGCACTCACCGTTAGCAAGTCTGACGCGGCTAGATTTTCCGCTGCAACGGCTTGGAAGTTGATCGCCCAGGTCTGGCGCACGGAGGACGGATACTGCCCGGTTTGGGCTCGACCCTTCTCTAGTTGAGATACCCCTTGCTGGCGATAGGTCTTCAAGTAGGTTTGAAAGCTAATGCGTTTACGGACGATAAACGCACTGGCTTGCTCTATCGCCAGCGGTAAGCCGTCTAACGCCTGATTGAGTTCCTTGGCCGCCGCCGTCGTTGTGGCCGTCCGCTCGCATTTCGTCCGATAAAATAACAGATCGATCGCCTCTTGTTCAGAGAGAACATCTAAGGCGATGGGGGTGTCAATGCCCAGCTGATCAAAGACCGTGGCGCGTGAGGTGAGCACCACTTTGCCCTTGGGGTTACTGGGCACCAGGGGAGGAAGCCAGCTGGGCGTATCCGCATTGTCGAAAATCAGTAGCCAATTGCCGTGGGTAGCCAGCCAAGCTCGAACGGCTGGAATTTTTTCCTCTTGGGTGCTCTGAGCAACGGGTAAGGCAAGTTGATTGGCCAGGTTAGCAAAGTCTGTGATCAAGGAGGCTTCGGTATCCGCTTTGACCCAAAACACGTAGTGATAGATGGGCTCATCGTAATGGTGACGATAGGCATACTCCACAGCGGTTTGAGTTTTGCCAATCCCGCCTAACCCACTGATAGCCTGCACCTGCGTAATCGCGACGGTAGTTGCCTGGTTGAGCTCTTGGTGGAGGCGCTCCAAGATAGCCTGTCGCCCGGTGAAGTAACGGTTGCGCTGATAGGGGACGCCGAAGGGATTGGGCTCTCCTGTCGGGAGGGATGACTGGCCATAGGTAATGTTTACCGTCCCCTGGTTGCCTGGAATGATGGGCGCTTTATTATCTATGTAGACGTTACGCTCCGCGTTGCCGGTGACGTTCCACTGTTCCGATGATGGCTCATGCGTCATGGCGTTAGGCTGGCGGCTGGCCGTAACTAATGTTGATTGTCCCGGTGTTGTCTTTGATAATTGGAGCCTTATTATCAATAAATTCGTTCTTCTCCGCCTTACCGATCACATTCCAGACTTCACCGCCTGACCCCTGCTGAATGTTAATTTCCTGGTTAATCTCGCTAGCCAGCTGTCTGATCTCCTGGGCAAACGCTGAGTCCGTTTTCATCGCCGCGTCTAGATAGGGCGTCAGCAATTGAACCTGCTGCTCACTCACAGGTCCACCTTTTTCGACGGTGACCTTGAGAGCATCGACATCAGGAATACCTCGCAGCTTGGCCCAGATCGCCTGCCGCAACGTGTCTATTTTATCGAGCACAGCGGGGGTCAGTTTCTGAGCCGCTTCGCCAGCACTGGATTCCAGAAATTTAGTGAAAGCTAGAGCGGCGATGGAGCCGACCGCAAGGGTCACTGGATCTGCCATATCAAGAGAGATAGGAAGGGACTTTCTAACTTTTATGACATAGATTTTGGCTAAACTCCGAGAATTTAAGATTTCTTGTCTGTTTAGCGAGCGCTAATGAGCCGAAGGATGCATAGGAAAGTTTATCCCTGTTATGCGAGTTGCGTAGTTGCTGCCCGGAGCATTGGGAAAAGGCCAGTTTAGGCCATGCGTGAAGCTTATCTGTAAGCCCTAGGGGCTGAGTGTTTTCCCCCGTCATTGAGTGAGTCGATCCTGTAGCCGTTGTAAATTTCCTCGCACGATGTTGGTAGACGGGTGATCCGAGCCGAGAAGCTTTTCAAAAAGTGCCAGGGCCTCTTGATAGAGGGGTTCTGCCTCGCTATAGCGCCCTTGATTGTCGTAGAGCAAGGCCAGATTGTTGAGGCTAGTGGCCACAGAGGGATGCTCGTTGCCCAATAGCCGTTTCCACATCGCCAGGGCCTCTTGATAGAGGGGTTCCGCCTCGCTATAGCGCCCTTGATTGTCGTAGAGCCCAGCCAGATTGTTGAGGCTAAGGGCCACATCGGGATGCTCGTCGCCCAACAGCCGTTTACTCATCGCCAGGGCTTCTTGCAAGAGGGGTTCGGCCTCGCTATAGCGCCCTTGATTGTCGTAGAGCAAGGCCAGATTATTGAGGCTAGTGGCCACAGAGGGATGCTCATCACCCAATAGCCGTTTATTCATCGCCAGGGCTTCTTGCAAGAGGGGTTCTGCCTCGCTATAGCGCCCTTGATTGTAGTAGAGAAAGGCCAGATTGTTGAGGCTTTGGGCGACATCCGGATGCTCGTCGCCCAACAGCCGTTTATTCATCGCCAGGGCCTCTTGATAGAGGGGTTCGGCCTCGCTATAGCGCCCTTGATTTTTGTAGAGCCCAGCCAGATTGTTGAGGCTAAGGGCCACATCGGGATGCTCGTCGCCCAACAGCCGTTTATACAGGGCTAGGGCCTCTTGCAAGCGGGGTTCGGCCTCGCTATAGCGCCCTTGATTGTTGTAGAGCCCGGCCAGATTGTTGAGGCTACTGGCCACAGAGGGATGCTCGTTGCCTAACAGCCGTTTCCTCATCGCCAGGGCCTCTTGATAGAGGGGTTCGGCCTCGCTATAGCGCCCTTGATTTTTGTAGAGAAAGGCCAGATTGTTGAGGCTACGGGCGACATCCGGATGCTCGTCACCCAACAGCCGTTTATACAGGGCTAGGGCCTCTTGATAGAGGGGTTCGGCCTCGCTGTAGCGGCCTTGATTGTCGTAGAGCGCGGCCAGATTGTTGAGGCTACTGGCGACATCGGGATGCTCGTTTCCCAACAGCCGTTTATTCATCGCCAGGGCCTCTTGAAAGAGGGGTTCCGCCTCGCTATAGCGCCCTTGATTTTTGTAGAGCAAGGCCAGATTGTTGAGGCTACTGGCGACATCGGGATGCTCGTCGCCCAATAGCCGTTTATTCATCGCCAGGGCCTCTTGAAAGAGGGGTTCGGCCTCGCTATAGCGCCCTTGATTGTTGTAGAGCAAGGCCAGATTGTTGAGGCTAGTGGCCACAGAGGGATGCTCGTCGCCCAATAGCCGTTTCCACATCGCCAGGGCCTCTTGAAAGAGGGGTTCGGCCTCGCTATAGCGCCCTTGCTTGTCGTAGAGCCCAGCCAGATTGTTGAGGCTTTGGGCCACAGAGGGATGCTCGTCGCCCAACAGCCGTTTCCTCATCGCCAGGGCCTCTTGATAGAGGGGTTCCGCCTCGCTATAGCGCCCTTGCTTGTCGTAGAGCCCAGCCAGATTGTTGAGGCTTTGGGCCACAGAGGGATGCTCGTCGCCCAACCGGACGCGAGAGATCGCCAAACCTTCTTCATACCAAGGCTCAGCGTCACCGTATAGCCCCTGGCCGTCATAGAAGCGAGCTAGGCCAACAAAGGGCCAGATTAGGTCTTCGTCGCTCAGAGAGTCCTTGAGTGTTGTGGCCGTTTCTGCCAGGTGAGGGATGGCAGGCGCAACGGCGGCAATATCGTTTAGCGTTGGCGTCTCCGGGATCTGCTGGGACACCGTCACCATGACCTGGCAAAGTCGCTGGGCTAGGTCTTCCCTATGGGCGGTCCCATTCACCTTGATCGCAAAGAATTCCCGCAGAAGTCGATGCAACTGATAGCACTGTTCGCCCTCCGCATCCAGCCGCTGCAGCAGATGCAACGCGACCAAGTTATCTCGCCAATCTTCTAACTCCTCCTCATCCGCATCGGGGAAACAGTCTTGAACCAGTGGCCAAGGAATGGGGGCCAGGGCAAACAAGCTGAGCCATCCCGCCAACTGCTGCTCCGGCTCACTTAACGCGTGCCAACTCAACTCAAATGCTGCTGCTATGCCTAGATTAGCAGTCATTCCAACTTCAGGTCGTGCTAAAGCTTTTGCTGCCAATTTTTGTCTTTGTAACCGATCTAACAAACTTTTCACTGAGAGATCTGGTCTGCTTGCTAAATATCGTGCCGCCAATTCCAAAGCTAGCGGTAAATAACCCAGCCATGCACACAATGCTTGTGCATCCTCCAATTGATAGTTAGTTCGCTCATCGCCAACGATAGAGCGTAGAAACTCCAAAGCTTCACTATCTGGTAATACGTACAAAAATACCTGATTCACTGATGCTCCCAACTGCAATCTTGTTGTTAGCAACACTTTGAATCGTGGATCTGTTGGTGGCAAAAAAGATTGAATAGCACTGAAGTCAGTAACATCATCGAAGATGACTAAAACTTCTCCTTGATGCCAGTGCCACCAGCACCATCCGACCTTCGCAACTAAATCTAAATCTCCTGGTGGTTCTAAATTCAGGTAACTCCTTGCAAATGCTAAAATTTGCACTCCTATGTCTTGATGCGCTCTTACCCAGCAAACACCACCGGAATAAGTTCCATAACCTAAATTTTTTAGTGCATATTGCAATGCTAATTCGGTCTTTCCAATACCTCCCATTCCGGCAATAGCAGAAATTGCTATGCGATCACTGCGTTGAAGCTGTTCATGCAACTGGGCTAACTCAGTTTCTCGCCCAATAAATCGAGGAGTTCCACTATAGGGCAGGTTATTTGGGATACTTAACGATTTCTGTTGAAGAAGAGAGGTTGCTTCTGTATAGCGTCCCTGTAGCACATAGCTGACTGATAAGTTGTGGAGTGTATTTGCTACAGAGGGGTGATTGGAACCCAACTGCTGCTCCAAAATTGTCAACGCTTGTTGAAGAATTGGTTCTGCTTCTGCATAGTTCCCCTCTAATTCGTAGAGATATCCCAGCCAAGATAAATTCTTTGCTAAATCAACAATTATTCCCAGGGTTTCTTGGACTCTAGTAGCTTTCTGGAGACACTCGATTGCCTGTTCGATTGTTGCCTGTGATGCTTCAATTTCATCTATTTTCACCCGACTTGCATAAGCCCTTCCAAGCTTTGAATACAAGGTTGCTAATAGTGAATCGCTTCCTTGTTGTTGATCAGTTTGATTAATTAATCGCTGCAAATCTTCTGGTGGAATTGAATCATTTTCAATAGTTTCTGGCAGCACCAATGTCTTAGGTAGCGAAAATGTCTTAGGTAGTGAATCTGCCCCATTAGAGAAGTGAAATGTCACAATGTAAGCCGTATCGCCATCAACTTTGGTTTGCCATCCTCGGCTCTGATCTAAATTAATCGGCGTCACCGAACTGGAAATTTTGTCGCCACCTACCTTATCACCACTCACCAGTCCAACATGGATTTCATCTGCGCTAAATCGGAATACATCTTTACGCCAACTCCAAAAATCAGGAGCTTTACGGCTTAGTTCTGTGAGTAGTGGATTGGTTAACCATAAGATAATCGGATAAGGATATTCCCGTAGGCTTTCTCTTGTCCACTGCAAGTAACCAAAAAATATTTCCTTCTCTGACCGCTCTTCACCTAATCTGCGAGACAACAAACGATCCGCTCCTGTAACGGTTATCACAGCTTTACCACCTGACTGCAAATACGAGTCATTCTTCGTTACCTCAGCAATTGCCTCGCGTAAACTCGGTTCCTTCCGTGATAATGCTACTTGGTAAGGACGAATGCTTGCCTGAAGTTCCACCTCATATCGTTGGATAATTTCGTCTCGTAACTGTGTTTCGTCGCACACAGCCAGCAGCAAACTTAGTACCTCATCACTGGCTTCTACTGCCACAATCAGGTCATCATATACCCTTTCATTGTCCTCACCCAAGTTGAGCGACTTAATTGCTGGCATTGATCAATCCTTTGCGCTGCAATAAATCCATCACAATTGGATGAACATCGTACCAAACTTCGCTATTGCGGTACTCTAATACATCCAAGCCATGGAGCAAGTCTAGGAAAGCTTGCTCTTTAGGATCTTCTGGCAAAAACTTTGCGTAGGTTTCCTTGAGAATCTTGTAATCTGTTTTACCTAAAGTAGTTTCAAAATCAAGCCGTAGATCTTTGATTGCTTCGTCTAATACAACAGGAGTAACTTTAAAGTCAGTCTGCTCAGGAGTACGTCGAATTTCCCGTAAACAAATTCGACAACATCGATTGGAAATCCGTATCAATTCTCGTAAAACGCCTCCACTGTGGAGCACCATATGCCTTGCAACATCTGATTCTAAAATCTCCTTTGGAATGCGTTTGTGCAAGACCTCACACAAAACTTCAATGGCATCATCTTGGTAAGTAGGATTTAGTTTGCGGCGCTCTCCTTTTGCTAAAAGCTTTGAGACTGGCATAATCACAATTTGATCATCAGCCTCCGTCCGCAAAGTTGCGGAGAGGGAAATATCTCGTAAGGAAGAGATAGGAATTGTGTAAACAATACTAAATCCTGGTAGAAATAAAGCTTTGATGTGTTCTTGGAAAATACTTCTGACAACTGCCAGATCAAGCTTGTCCAAGTCATCAATTATAACCAAAACCTCTTTCTTGCTAGCACCTTGAATAGCTGCTGCAATCTCATTTAGCTTAGCAACAAGCTCAGAAATATTCCGCTCAAACTCCCGTTTAAGCTCATTTCGGATGGATGCCTCTGTCTTTAGCTTCCCGGTAATAATTTTGAAGAGGTCAAACCCTACTGACAGTTCCGCACTTTTAGGGGTTTCGACTTCAATTTGAGTTCGCTTTGCAAACCACTTATAAAATGCATTTTTGATAGATTCGGAAATGTTAATTTGCTCTTGCTCTGCTCTCAACATCAAATTGACAGCGATCGCGAACAAAATATTAATGTGGTTAACATCAGACATTTCAATTGTTTCAGCAATAGAGAAAAATGCTACGAAATAGCGATCACTAAGATTTCTTCCAAATTCTGCTAATAATGTTGATTTGCCACAACCACGATGCCCAGAAAAGATTATTTTTGCATCACGGGATGCATTGTCTTCTATGAGTTGAACTAACTCTTCTAATGAAGCACTCCCATATTCGACCCAAAACTTCGCCAATTGCTCAGGCTGAAGTAAAGGAGTCAAGTCCGTATTTTGATAGGACTTTTGAAATATTTTTAACAGAGAATCATCAGGCATACTAGGATCTGCACCGTGCTATGAGGCTTCTCTATAATTTTACCTGTGATATTGAGAAACTCGACGTTACGGCGCTCTAGCTTGGGAATGACATGGCAAATGCTCCTGCAAGCTTCGCATTCTACTAACCACGGATAACCTGAAGCTTGCGCTTTCACTGAGGGTGGAGCAGCATAACGTTCCGGCTGAGCAGCTGCAAGTAGCCGACGACGAACAGAAACGTCATAGAAGGGGTGCTACGAGCGTAGCTGCAACGAAGTGCCATAAGGGTAAAGGCGAAGCCTGAAACAACGTAAACTCGTTAAGCGCACAGGAAAATTCTGAATTCCTTTCAGAAAAGTAGTTCAAAAAAACTAACCTGAAACCCTTATGTAGTAGTGCTTTTGAGCTTATGGCACTTTATAGCAGCTATGCTTGCACTACTCCATAAACCCACTGGCTTGCTCTAGCGCCAGCGGTAAGCCGTCTAATGAGCAAACGCTGAGTCCGCTTTCATCGCCGCATCTAGATAGGGCGTCAGCAACTGAACCTGCTGCTCACTCACAGGTCCACCTTTTTCGACGGTGACCTTGAGAGCATCGACATCAGGAATGCCTCGCAGCTTGGCCCAGATAGCCTGCCGCAACGTGTCTATTTTATCGAGCACAGCGGGGGTCAGTTTCTGAGCCGCTTCGCCAGCACTGGATTCCAGAAATTTAGTGAAAGCTAGAGCAGCGATAGAGCCAACCGTGAAGGTCACTGGATCTGCCATATCAAGGGGTATTGGTAGGGACTTCTCCTTTTTATGGCATAGGTTTTGGCTAAATTCCGGGAATTTAAGATTTCTGGGTGGTTAGCGAGCACTAACGAACCGCAAGATGCATAGAAAAGTTCATCCCCGTTATACCAGTCGCGTAGTTGCTGCCCGGCGCAGTGGGAAAAGGCCTGTTGTGCTCATGAGCACAACTTATCAGTTAAGAGGGGCTGTCAAACGTCGATCAGTTGCGCTGATCTGCAACTCTAATAGTTTCTTTTGATGATGGGCAGAACTTATCTGTCCAGTGTCATCTATTCCACAAGACTCTAATCCGATGACTCCGCTACTTTGTCTAAGTCTTTTTGAACAGCATTGATCCAACCTAGCAAGTTCAGGGTATTGGGATGTTCTGCTCCCAGTACTTGTTGATAAATAGCTAAAGCTTCGAGCAGTAACTTCTTAGCCTCAGAAAGTTGTCGTTGCTTATAGCGCATTGCCCCTAAGCAAAATAAGCTAGTGGCCACATCGGGATGCTCGTCGCCCAATAGCCGTTTCCTCATCGCCAGGGCCTCTTGCAAGAGGGGTTCCGCCTCGCTATAGCGCCCTTGATTGTAGTAGAGCCCAGCCAGATTGTTGAGGCTAAGGGCCACATCGGGATGCTCGTCGCCCAATAGCCGTTTACTCATCGCCAGGGCCTCTTGATAGAGGGGTTCCGCCTCGCTATAGCGCCCTTGATTTTTGTAGAGCCCAGCCAGATTGTTGAGGCTAAGGGCCACATCGGGATGCTCGTCGCCCAATAGCCGTTTCCTCATCGCCAGGGCCTCTTGATAGAGGGGTTCCGCCTCGCTATAGCGCCCTTGATTGGAGTAGAGCCAGGCCAGATTGTTGAGGCTACTGGCCACAGAGGGATGCTCGTCGCCCAATAGCCGTTTCCACATCGCCAGGGCCTCTTGAAAGAGGGGTTCCGCCTCGCTAGTGCGCCCTTGATTTTTGTAGAGCAAGGCCAGATTGTTGAGGCTACTGGCCACAGAGGGATGCTCGTCGCCCAATAGCCGTTTCCTCATCGCCAGGGCCTCTTGATAGAGGGGTTCCGCCTCGCTATAGCGCCCTTGATTGTCGTAGAGCGCAGCCAGATTGTTGAGGCTAAGGGCCACAGAGGGATGCTCGTCGCCCAATAGCCGTTTCCACATCGCCAGGGCCTCTTGATAGAGGGGTTCCGCCTCGCTATAGCGCCCTTGATCGTCGTAGAGCGCAGCCAGATTGTTGAGGCTACTGGCCACAGAGGGATGCTCGTCGCCCAATAGCCGTTTCCACATCGCCAGGGCCTCTTGATAGAGGGGTTCCGCCTCGCTATAGCGCCCTTGATTGTAGTAGAGCAAGGCCAGATTGTTGAGGCTTTGGGCCACATCGGGATGCTCGTCGCCCAATAGCCGTTTCCTCATCGCCAGGGCCGCTTGATAGAGGGGTTCCGCCTCGCTATAGCGCCCTTGATTGTCGTAGAGCGCAGCCAGATTGTTGAGGCTACTGGCCACATCGGGATGCTCGTCGCCCAATAGCCGTTTACTCATCGCCAGGGCCTCTTGATAGAGGGGTTCCGCCTCGCTATAGCGCCCTTGATCGTCTAAATAGACACCGGCTTGATTGCAAATTCGTCCTAATGCTTCGGATTGACGCTCCGTTTGATGGGCCTGTTCACGCAATTGCAACCAATGGGGGAGCAATTGGGCACAGAATGACCAGTGCTTAAAATCAGTGCCGGGATAGGCCGTATCAACGGCTGAAATCGCCCGGTCTATCCAGCTGACCTGTGTGGCGGCGGACATCTCATCCCGGACGACGGCCTGCACCAAGCGATGCACACTGTAGCAGTCGCGGTCAGCGTCCCATCTCACCAGCGAGTACTGACTCAAGGGCTCTAGGAGCTCTCCAACGGCAAGACGGGCTTCATCCGCATCTTCACCCTGTAAGCTATCCCCTAAAGCCTCCCCTAAGTGGGCCGCACCGGCTGTCAGAAGCCCGTAAGGAATATCATCTGGGGCCAGGAACGCACTCACCGTTAGCAAGTCTGACGCGGCTAGATTTTCCGCTGCAACGGCTTGAAAGTTGATCGCCCAGGTCTTGCGCACGGAGGACGGATACTGGCCGGTTTGGGCTCGACCCTTCTCTAATTGAGATACCCCTTGCTGGCGATAGGTCTTCAAGTAGGTTTGAAAGCCAATGCGTTTACGGACGATAAACGCACTGGCTTGCTCTAGCGCCAGCGGTAAGCCGTCTAACGCCTGATTGAGTTCCTTGGCCGCCGCCGTCGTTGTGGCCGTCCGCTCGCATTTCGTCCGATAAAATAACAGATCGATCGCCTCTTGTTCAGAGAGAACATCTAAGGCGATGGGGGTGTCAATGCCCAGCTGATCAAAGACCGTGGCGCGTGAGGTGAGCACCACTTTGCCCTTGGGGTTACTGGGCACCAGGGGAGGAAGCCAGCTGGGCGTATCCGCATTGTCGAAAATCAGTAGCCAATTGCCGTGGGTAGCCAGCCAAGCTCGAACGGCTGGAATTTTTTCCTCTTGGGTGCTCTGAGCAACGGGTAAGGCAAGTTGATTGGCCAGGTTAGCAAAGTCTGTGATCAAGGAGGCTTCGGTATCCGCTTTGACCCAAAACACGTAGTGATAGATGGGCTCATCGTAATGGTGACGATAGGCATACTCCACAGCGGTTTGAGTTTTACCAATGCCGCCTAATCCACTGATAGCCTGCACCTGCGTAATCGCGACGGTAGTTGCCTGGTTGAGCTCTTGGTGGAGGCGCTCCAAGATAGCCTGTCGCCCGGTGAAGTAACGGTTGCGCTGATAGGGGACGCCAAAAGGGTTCGGCTCTCCTGCCGGGAGGGGCAACTGGCCATAGGTAATGTTTACCGTCCCCTGGTTGCCTGGAATGATGGGCGCTTTATTATCTATGTAGACGTTACGCTCTGCGTTGCCAGTGACGGTCCACTGTTCCGATGATGGCTCATGCGTCATGGCGTTAGGCTGGAGGCTGGCCGTAACTAATGTTGATTGTCCCAGTATTGTCTTTGATAATTGGAGCCTTATTATCAATAAATTCGTTCTTCTCCGCCTTACCGATCACATTCCAGACTTCACCGCCTGACCCCTGCTGAATGTTAATTTCCTGGTTAATCTCACTAGCCAGCTGTCTGAGCTCCTGGGCAAACGCTGGGTCCGCTTTCATCGCCGCGTCTAGATAGGGCGTCAGCAATTGAACCTGCTGCTCACTCACAGGTCCACCTTTTTCGACGGTGACCTTGAGAGCATCGACCTCAGGAATGCCTCGCAGCTTGGCCCAGATCGCCTGCCGCAACGTGTCTATTTTATCGAGCACAGCCGGGGTCAGTTGCTTAGCCGCTTCGCCAGCACTCGATTCCAGAAATTTAGTGAAAGCTAGAGCGGCGATGGAACCGACCGTGAGGGTCACTGGATCTGCCATATCAAGGGGTATTGGTAGGGACTTCTCCTTTTTATGGCATAGGTTTTGGCTAAATTCCAGGAATTTAAGATTTCTTGGCGTTTAGCGAGACCTGATGCTGTGAAGCTTGGGCTGCAACATGATGTGTACTTCGGCACTTAACCTCGTCTGCTGATACTGCCCTCTGAACATTCCGAGGCGGACATCTGCCTGAACACTGGCAGGAAAAGGGGGTTAGGAGCCCTTTTCAACTACCCCGAACGACTTCGAGTCGCGCGGCTAACTATATATGTAGAGGGAATATGTAGAGGGAAAGTTTCCACCTAAGATCCTAATCCGGGATCTTAGGTGGAAATAATTCAGCCTAAGATCCTTGATAATTTATTTCAACAGACCTAATCCTATGGCGAACCCCATAGGATTAGGCCTGTTGAACGCCAGATGCGCTCAGCTGTAGTCGCTAAGTCTGCTACTGGAAAGATTGCACCCACGCCTGCCGCTCTTCGTGCGTAAGCTCCAAAATCAAGAATTTGCCGAAGCGCTCCTCAAGCTGGAACCTGACTTCCCAAGGGGATAGCTGCTGTTGCACGAGGCGTAGCGCAATTTCAGCGAGATCGCACAGTAATCCCTTGGTGACATCGTCTTCAGCGTCAATCAGCTCATTACGCACTGTCTGAGACTGATTTGCGAGCCATTGTCCTACCTCAGCCAGAAGAACCGGCTCACCCGAGAGAAGAAATTCCTGCATTCGTTGTAAAGCACGTCTGTGAATGGCTATTCCAGCTGGATCCACGACAGGTAGTAAGTTCCCATGGGCAAGTTTTTGCGCCTTCTGCGTGTCAGCCAGCTGTTGTTTAATCCGATCTCGTACCACTTGAGCCGGATCTAGAGAATTATTACCCTCAGCGAGTTTTTCAGGGACATCTTGATCACTTAAAGGCTTGTCAATTGGCGGGTTACTATCAATCTGGGGTAATAAGCTTGTGAGAAGTTTTGGGACGTTTGCACTCTCGGTGCAGGCGTCCCAAAACTCTGCCTTGTGAAGTCCAGATTCTTCTCGAGTAGTCTCTAGTTCAATCGGGTGCCATAATTCTCGGTAGCGATAGAGCGACGCGCCGCCAATCCTGTACCCCAGCAGTGCTTTAAATCTAGCTGTGGCGGTTTCTGGCAGTGCATTTTTTGTCCGCAAGTCCTCGATGGCTGCGGTGATCTTTGCCTGGGTTTCCTGAGCGCGTTGCTGGTTGTAGTCCAGTTCGTTATCTATTTGATTGGCCGAAGAAAGTTCTTTGTACTTTCCTTTCGCCGTGCCATAGGCAAAGTAGTGACTGTTTTCAATACACCTAGCCCACTCTATAGCTCGTACTTCAATCTCATCCTGATGTCTGCACCAGTCTTTGTATCCTGGTAATGCCTTGGCGACAGACACAATCTTTTCAACGAGGGGTTTACCTTCCAGCGGTTCTCCGCCCTCCGTGATGTGATTAAAGATAAACGTCCGCATGGTGATGCGTCCGAGCAGTCGATTGGTCTGGCCGTAGTCTGTCCAACCCGCTTCTATTTCCGTATTGAGATCGTCTAAGAACTTGCTGGCTTTGTTCGAGAGCTGATAGCTGATTTGCTTTGCTTGCTTGAGCAGTCCTCTCAGCCGATGGGTATTCAGGACATTGCGCTGTTGGCAAAGCTGCCACATTCTCACGAAGTGAGTTTGCGAACTGTTAATTGGCTGTAGCTCGTCATTGAGAATATAAGAGCCCATCTGAAGCGGTAGGCGGTGGGCACTAAAAAGGCTAGGTGTTTCGTCTGGGCTGTAGGCTTTGGGGTTAGGGAATAGCTCTAGCTGACCAAGCTTTAGCTTAAAGCCTGCGTTTTCTAGGGCGATTGAAACAGCTTTAGAAAGCTTCCATGAGTTGAATGTTTTGCTGATGGGGAAATAGAGATGGAGTCCTTGGCTATCGCTGGAGGTGCAGGTGATGTGGTCGGTGAGACCAATCGGTTCTAGGGCACTAAAGAGTCTCTCTAGAACGAGTGGTGTGTTTTGGGGATGGTAGGGACTGGTGTGATCAATGTCGAGCAGGAAGTATTGGGTTTCTGACTCAAAGCGAACGCCGTAGAGATATTCGCCCTTGAGTAACTGACGGTCTGAGAGAGGATAACGAGTTTCGGTTTGCCACTCGGGCTTCGCTTTTGGGTTTGGGTGCGCAGCGTAGATAAAGTCGTAGCGATGCGGAAAGAGAGCAAGGAAATCTTCGCTTCCTTCCTGGACGTATTTAAACGTTTTGCTCTCGACTGATACCACGTTGTTTTTTACTTTTTCCTGTGATGGCTAGACTTATTGAGATATAGAAAAATCAAGCGCTGTCGTTGCGCAAATGAGTGACGGCTATACTTGAAATGAAAATGGTTGTAGCCAGCTGAGTTGAGCGCGATTCGCTAGCTTATGAAAGGTACTTATACAGTCTGTTTATGACACCAAGAGGCTGGGTTGTGTGTGCGATCGCACCATCTCTCTTTAGAGTTCTGCATTATCTGCTGATAAAATTTCCCTCTTTATAATTTTGTTCAATAGCTATAGCAAAGCGAGTGATTACAAAAAGACCAAAATAGGACGCATGTTCTACGTTGTCTTGTAATCGTTTTTCGATCTTTGGGCAGACCACAGCTAGTAGATCGACCTGTTTAAGCCCATCAACGATGTTTTATTAGGGGCTAGGTTCTAGAAAACTTAGGGCTTGGGGTCTAGAAAACTTGGGTTGAGAGACTAGAGCTTGTTGTAATCACGGTGGAGTAAGTTTGGGGTCTGGCTCTAGAATTTTCGTGTAATCAAGCCTTGCGGTGCCTTGGTTCTGTAATCAATATGGGGCTGAGTTCTAGAAAAATGTGTAATCAAGCCTGGGTTCTAGAGCTTGTTGTAATCACGGTGAAATAAGGTTGGGGCTTGGTTCTAGAATTTTCGTGTAATCAAGCTTTGCGGTGCCTTGGTTCTGTAATCAATATGGGGCTGAGTTCTAGGAAAATGTGTAATCAAGCCTGGGCTCTAGAGCTTGTTGTAATCATGGTGAAGTAAGGTTGGGGCTTGGTTCTAGAATTTTTGTGTAATCAAGCCTTGCGGTGCCTTGGTTCTGTAATCAATATGGGGCTGAGTTCTAGGAAAATGTGTAATCAAGCCTGGGTTCTAGAGCTTGTTGTAATCAAGCCTAGGTTCTAGAGCTTGTTGTAATCACCGTGGTGTGGGCTGAGGTAGACCTTTCTTCCGTATTTAGCGTTTTATGAGGTAAGTGAATGATTCGTGACTCTACGGGTGGTACTCGCTTAGATTGGGTTGCACGTTTTTATTGAATGTATTTGGGGTTAGTTGCGATCGCTCTCGTGTAATCAGCGATCGCAACTTGTTTTTTCGGGCTTAGGGCTCTATGCCGTTGCGCTGCATGGCCTCTGGAGGTTTGATCTGCTTCAATAGGATTTCTCTGATAGCAACAGCATGGAGCCTAAGAAGCCTAAACTTTGGGTCTGACCTCTAGGCTCTATATGTAATCAAGATGTAATCAAGGTGCAATGGCACAACTACTTTCCTGGGCAACCGTTAGCTAGGGTGAAATTTACCTAAAATGGCGCTCAGTAAAGGGCTGGGTATGGGTTATTGAAGAGCGACTGTAGGGAGTATGTTGTATTTTCTGTTTCCTGAGCAAATAGCGCTATAATCTCGGTCAACGCTTTGTCTTTGGTGCCAGAATTAAACGGGTTAAGACTCATGGCCTCAAAATCCAGTAAATCTAGTGTCAATACACAGCCGACTGTGCCAACTCCGCCAGAAAATAAGGCTTCTGTCAAGACCCTGGCGGGCGATCGCCCTAAAACCAGCCCAGACCTCTTTGAAAAAAGCACTTTAACGAAGGTAACTTCTTCCTTACCTATTTGGGAAGCCAGTAACATTCTGACCCAGAGTCAGCATTTGCCGTGGACGACTGACCCTGACGGGAAGCTCATCTACAGCCGCGATGTGAATGATGGCAAGGGCGCAATTTGCTTCTGGGTGGCCGATGATACTGAAGCTGAGCATCCTTCAACCTTAGCGGGCGCTGCTGCTTTAGCTGTGATCGATACGTTTGATATGCGAGCGGCCTGTATGCATTTGATTTTTGCGGCCTATGCTTCTCAGATGGAGAAGCCGTGGGAGCAAGAGTTAGTGATTGATGACCGGCAGCTGGAGTCTTACTTAGGTTTGCAGCGGCGGACTGATAAGAACCGACAAGAGAAGTTAGAGCTGATAGAAGAGATTGTTAAACAACCCTGCAAGATTACAACCTTTATCTCTTGGCCTCGTCAGGGAAAGAGTAAAGGCTTTACGGTTGAGGAAGGGCGTCTGTGGCATTTGCTGGGAACTCGGTATCACTATCAGCAGGATATATTCGGGGAGAAACAGCTCTCGGGTATGTCGTTTGTGATCAAAGCCGGGCTGTGGGCAAAGTACTTTCTCAATGAAGATGACGCGCAGGAACAGAATTCTCCTTCTAGCAAAGGAGTATTGTCTAAGTCTTTGTTAGAAAATGTAATGAGCCTTTGGCAGCACAGGGCGGGTGCGGCTAGGTTAATGGTATGGCTGCTCTTTAAGTTTCAGCTCAATCGGCTTTATACGATTCCGGTGCGGGTGTTGATGGAGGTGGCTTATGGGCCTGATAAGGTGCAGCTGGCGAAGCAAGATAATCAGCTTAGAAAGAAGCTGACGAATACCTGGGATGAAGATCTGTTGGCTTTGCATGATCGAGGGTGGCGCATAAAGTTTGATACGGAGTCTTACCCAAGTGATATTCAGCCGCCTGGATTTGGTCGCGAGAATGTTCGTCGTCCGCGAGGATTTTTTGACCAGTTGTTAGAAGCTCAGCTTGAGATTACGCCGCCTGAGAGCTGGAATATCGCTCATTTGGAGTCGGCTACGGATTCTTCAAATGAGGAGGTTGCAGAGCTGGCTGTTACCACGTTGACGGGTTTTGAGGTGAAGTCGCAGCGGATTGCAAGGGGATGGAGCCAAAGGAAGCTGGCCAATTTAACGGGTATTAGTCAGGGGCTGATATCAATGATAGAAAATGAGACACGCTCTATTACAGAGGCAAATGAATCTATTTTGAAACAGACTTTTGAGTATATGTAAAGCGTTGGTTGATGCCTCTAGGGGCAATTCAGAAACTAAACCGCGTCCGAGTTGAAACCTTGAGCTTCCCCACTGGAAAAACTACAGTTCTGGACGTGGACAAGGTTTATATTTAACCATGAGCTAGACGCAGCAAAAGTCCAGAAGATGAGCCACACCCTCAATCACCTTATTTACTCAGAATTCTAGCCAGATGCTTCAAAACTTGTAGAACTTGCTCTAAGTCGTGATCTTGGCCGAGAACGAATTGGCGAGATCGCCCATAACGAGGCACTTCTTCAAACACCAGCTTAAGAAAGACGAAATCTGTTCCATTGGTGACCAATCCGTATATGGGAGAGTTCCGTTTTGGTGCAGCCAACATGTAAGACAGGGCTTGAGGAATCCCAACTTTAGGCGAAAATTCAGCGCGCTTGGACTCAATCACCAGTATCCAGAGTTCTTCCTTGAGTACTAAAATATCGATACGACCTTGAATGACTAAGCTGTTGTCAGTCGCTTCAATATTGACGGCATCTTCGGTGCTGACGTAAAAGGGGGCTAAAAAAAGTCCGGCTAGGTCAAGCAATGGCGCTAAGACCGCAAGCTTTACCGTGTTCTCTAGGAGCGATCTCCGTTCCAAATTCGCTACTGAAAGCTGTACCCGATCTAACCGCTGCTTTTCAGCTTCCGTAAGTGGGAGAAGTGCTGTCTGCCATTCATCAAAGAACTCAGAAGTCCGGTCTTGTGCTAGCTGAAATCGCTGCTCAAGATCGTAAAGGGTAATTTTATTAACAGGAATGGTTTGTGCCATCTGTGCTTTTCCCTTAGAGGTGCAGAGCCAGCTTTACTATTCTATCCTTTCTCAAGTGTTGGCAAAAAATATGGTTGCATTCTTCCAGTTCACCATTCGTGAGTGCCAAGGCCAGAATCAATACTCTGAAGAGTCCAAAGTAATTGACATTTGATATATGGAATAAGGGTATGGGCGATCGATTGATGCCTCAGGTTGGCCATGGGATTGGTACCCACAGGGGGGATGCGATCGCACTTTTTTCCCAACGCTACACCACCCACTGGCATGAACTACCCCTTGCAACCATCGATTAATGGCTGGCAAGGGCCCGTAGGATCGCATCATATCGCCGCTGCTGATCCCGATAAATCGCATCCCAATGGTTGCCTAAGCCTGGTGCATCCCAATACCCCGTATCCGGATCTAGAAACGCTTTCGTCCTGGCCCAGACAATCTGCGATTGACTATCCATCGGCTGTTGTTTCGCCACAGCCAGCCAGTTAATATACCCCCGATCCAGGGCTGCTAACGGGGCCTGATTCGCCAGATCAATGCCATTCAGTTCTTCTAACCGAGATAAACTAAAGGCATGTGCCTGGGCCTGTCGTCGCAGCTCTAGTGTTTGCCGTTGCAGTCGTCCCAGTTGTTTTTGATCCGCTTCCTCCGGTGAAGCGGCCCCATGCTGATAGGAGAAACTACCCAGGTTCCACACCCCATTGCCAGGGTCAACATGACCATAGTAAGCACTGGTATAGCCTCCGGTAGGGGTGCGTGTTCCCTCAGCACTGCCTACGGCCTTGGAGACCAGAGAACTCGTGCCCCCTGCAAATAAATCACTGATGGGATCAGGCTGAGTCGGGTTTATTGTGGGTCGATGGTTCGGTTTTGCCGGATCATCCGGCAAAAAAGTCAGTGCAACAGGTGGGGTGGAGTTTGTTGTTGCACGGGCGATGGACTGGGCCGGTTGAGATACGTCGAATTTGAGGGCGACGGTGTTAGCCTGGGCCGTGGCTGCGAAGCCCAGACTGATGGTCAGGCCGGTTAAGGTCGTGAGAATGGGTTTGAGAATGGATTGTTGCATTTTTAATGGAGATGGGTGTGAATGGATCAAAGGGAAATTCTGTAGGGCCATCCCTTGTGGGTGCCCGATCGTAGGGGCATCCCTTGCGGCCCTGAAAACTCTGGTGAACACCTTAGGGTGACTGCTTTAGCAGTTGTTGAATAAACTGTGCCGATGGTTCCACCATGGCCCAGGTGCCATCGGGTTCCCGACGCAGCATGGCAAAAATCAAATGGTGAGCTCGACCAATGGTCTGTCCCTGTTGTCTCGATCCAAATTGAGTCCGACTGAGACCGCATAGCCGAAACAGGTAGGCAGGGATGTCGTCACTGGAGACCAGAACACAGTCCATTTCAGTGGGTTCGACGGTGCCATTAAACGGCATCCGTACCGCATCGCCACCGAGTTCAAGGCTGATGTCGCCCAGGCTGCTGCTGACTGGGTAACCCGCGATCGCAGTTCCCATGGGTAAGGACCAACTCTGATGTAAGTTGAGCCTGCGTGGTGCTGGGGTTGTTCGACCACAGCCCCCCATAAGACTGAAGGCAAGGCCCAGGGTTAGTCCTCGGCCGATACAGTTAGCAAAAGAAAGTGGCATGACTAAGAACGTGAAAATTACCGTAGAGATATCTTGGTTGATGTTCTAATTTCAGGGACAGACATTGTGGTTCATCGAACGTGATTCCAGCCCCTGGGAATGGTTGGACCTTATTGAAAACTGAAGGAGAACCCAGCGTACTCCTCCCCTTCGTAGAGCATGACCAGCCAGGTAGATGGTTCAAACGCCAAGGGGTAAACTTCGCGGGTAGCAGTGACACCCTCGCGGATTTCTATGCTAGGCAACTGACAATAGGGTTCTGCCACAATATCTCGAACCGTTTGTTGATTGGAGCGTTCTGGCACGGTGAGAATTTGGCCAAGCTGTTCCCTAGAGAGGACTGCAGACGACTGTACAATTTTTTGGCAGTTGTCTTTACCGTGGACAGGGGTAGCGTCTGCTTTGAGATAATGGCCCGCATTGAGCAGTAGGCCCACGGCCGCCATTCCCCAACCGGCCGCCATAAAATAGCGACTACGCCACCAGGGTTTGGTGGTTTGCTGCCCTACGGCACTCAAGGCTTTTTGCAGCAATGGATAGGTTGTCCGTTGACTCGCCTTGCGGGGGCGAGGGGAACGACGCTGAACTGGGGTCCGAGGAGAAAGTTGTTGTGTCATAGTTATGTTTAGGGATGGATGGGGGATGGTCTACATAAGAGCCATGCACAGACCGTCAATGGGACTGTGTAGGCTATGGGGTAAGGAGAAACTTGTAAAAACTTGTGGTGTTCTGTGCCTATCTACAAGTATAGGAGAAAGATTTTTAGATGGATATAGTAAGTTTTGCGGATAATCGTTAGTGAAAACCGCTAAATGCTTTTCCAGTAAGGAAAATAGCCTCTTATTAAAATCTTTCCCTCAACCGTTGCAACAGGTTGAATGAATAATTTGGGGAGACTTATATTTGTGCAACAAAGCTCTGTTTTTCTATTTATGAGCTGCCCCTGCCAACCCTAGTCAATCCTGCTAAGTAGCTACTACAGTATTAAAACAATGGTTGCCATCACCCATTACCTGGCTTATTAGGCTAATTTATGAGTGGTTTGTACAGGAATGAGCGATGACCAGCGTTATCTTTGTCCATGGTACTGGCGGTAGAAAAGAGGCCTATGCTGCTACCTTTGATCAGATTGAGCAAACGTTGAGCCACCGTCGCCCAGATGTGGCCCTATTTTCCTGTCTTTGGGGGGATGACTATGGCGCTCAGCTCCATGCTCAGGGGGTGTCTATACCCACCCATGATGTGACTAGCGGTGGTCAGACACCTACCGAAGATGATAAAGCCGTGCAACTGTGGCAGGCACTCTATGCCGATCCGTTCTATGAATTGCGGTTGTTGGGGTTGAGGCCATTACAAAGTCAGAAAGCAGTACCAGGTAAACAAACCCCCGCTCAAGAGCTGAAAAGTCGTACCCAAGGGTTAGCGGCTAACGAGAAACTCCAGGCAACGCTTGATGAACTAAAAATTGGGGTTGTTTTTGCTGAAGCCTGTGACCATATTTTCGGTAAAGATTCTAAACCCTTTGGCAGATTGTTAGCAACCGCTGCCAGCCCCCTGGATGGTGACTATGCCGCCATTGCCCGAGCGATTGTGTCAGAGTCCCGCCTTTTGTGCAAAGAGCGTGAGATTTATCCCTGGCTGCTGGTGAGTGATCGCCTGCGTGATCAGGCGGTTGATGCCATTCAGCAGGTCCTTACCCAGGATGAAACATCCCGTGGGGTGGTGGACTGGACTAAAAAGCATTTAATGGAGCTGGCAGCTAACCTGGGCACCTCCGCCATCCAGCGGCGGCGTGGGGCAATTATGGATGGCACCTATCCCTTTGCGGGGGATATTTTGCTGTACCAGGCCAAGGGGCATAAAATTCGTGAGTTGATCCGACAACAGGTGATGAATGACCAGGTAAAACCGCCAGTGTATTTGATGGCCCATAGCCTGGGGGGCATTGCCTGTGTGGATTTGTTGATTGAGCAGGATCTGAGCCCGAAGGTGAAGGGCCTAATTACGGTGGGGTCCCAGGCTCCCTTTTTCTATGAAATTGGTGCATTGCAGCAGCTGGACTATGGCGATTCCCTGCCGCCGCATTTTCCTAAAAACTGGTAACTACTCAGGCTGGGGTAGGAGAGTTATAGGGTTTCCAGAGAACAATCCCATGAGGGCATCCAGAACGTTATGCCCCTGTTTGCGTAGAGTGGATAGGTAACCGCGAATACGGCAGAACATC